>CAYQTM010000404.1:0-2200 GCA_964420355.1 uncultured Opitutales bacterium | reverse complement strand
CAGCCGACAGACGACGAATGGCTCGAATGGTATCGACTGACGCCTCAGGAGCGCTTTGAGCAAAGTATGCAACTCTGGCCCGTTTTCCTCAGCCTCGGAGGCTCCTATGACCCCGAACCCGATCACCAAAGCCCTTTCTACGATCCGGAAGCACCGCCTCCGCAGCCTGGTGATGGGCGGCCAGGCCTGCGTGTTCTACGGCGCGGCCGAATTTAGTCGCGACCTCGACCTCGCGCTCAACGCCGACGCCCAGACCCTGGAGCACCTGCAAGCTGCGCTCGACGAGCTTCAGGCCAAGCCCATCGCGGTGCCCCCGTTCGACCCGGCTTACCTCGAGCGGGGTCACGCGATTCACTTCCGCTGTCACGCGCCTGGGGTGGAGCGCCTCCGCATCGACATCATGACGCACCTGCGCGGCGTCGACCCCTTCCCGCAGCTTTGGGAGCGCCGCACCGTCATCGAAACCGAGGGTCTTGTCATCGATCTGCTCTCGCTCCCCGATCTTGTCGCAGCCAAGCGCACCCAGCGCGACAAGGATTGGCCGATGACCAACCGCCTGATCGAGGCGCACTATATTCAAAACGCTCAGCAGCCCAGCCCGGAGCACATCGAGTTCTGGCTCACCCAATCGTTTGACCTCGACTTCCTTGAGCAACGCACTGCGGAGTATCCAGCCGAAGCGCGGCAACTCGCATCCCGCCGCACCGTTCTCGCGCACCTGCTCGAAGGCGACACCGAGGCCGCCGACCTCGCCCTCTATCAAGAGCGCCAGCGCATCCGCCAAGCCGACCGCACCTACTGGCAGCCCCTCATCAAAGAACTGCACAGCCTGCGCCGCTCAAATTAGTCGGCGAGATGAAAAATCGGCGTTTGGGTGGAAATGGCTCGCGTGGGGGGCGTTTTTCTGTCAAGCACGGGGTTTTGCGGCTTTGGTCGCTGCCCGCGACGGGACAGGCTCGTCGCCGGCGTCAATGTTGATAAGGATAGATTATGTCATTTGCAGAACTTGGGCTTGCGGACGATCTCGTGCGAGCCGTCACAGAAAAGGGCTATGGAGAGCCGACGCCGATTCAGGCTGAGGCCATCCCCCAAATCATCGCCGGGCGCGATGTGATCGGCTCGGCGCAGACCGGCACCGGCAAGACCGCCGCCTTCGCGCTGCCCATCCTGCACCGGCTGGGTGCGCACAAGGGCACGCGCTGCCTCATCATCGGCCCCACCCGCGAGCTGGCGGCGCAGGTTGAGGAAAACTTTCAGCTCTACGGCAAAAACCGCGACCTCCAGATCGCGCTGCTGCACGGCGGCGTCGGCTATGGCAAGCAGCGCCAGGCGATCAAGGACGGGGCGGACGTGCTGGTGGCGACGCCCGGGCGGCTGCTCGACCACGTCGGGCAGGGCGACCTCTCACTCAAGGGCATCGAGATTCTGGTGATGGACGAGGTCGACCGGATGCTCGACATGGGCTTCATCGAAGACGTGCACCGCATTGTGCGCCACTGTAACAAGAACCGCCAGACCCTGCTCTTCTCGGCCACCATCCCCGAGCAGGTGAAAAAGCTGGCGAGCTGGGCGCTGAAAGATCCGGTTGAGGTGACCATCGGCCTGCGCGTCTCCCCAGCGGAGACCGTGCGCCACGTGCGCTACCCGGTCAACACGATGCAGAAGTTCGACATGCTTCAGGCGCTGCTCAAAAAGACCGAGTATAATAACGTGCTCATCTGCACCCGCACCCGCGCCGGTGCCGACCGCATCTCGCGCTGGATGACCGAGCACGGCCACTCGGTGCTCACCATGCACAGTGACCTGCGCCAGAGCGACCGCACCAAGGCGCTCGACCAGTTCAAAAAGGGCGAGGTCAACATCCTGATCGCCACCGACATCGCCTCGCGCGGGCTCGACATCAAAAACGTCACCCACGTCATCAACTACGACGTGCCCCAGCACGCCGAGGACTACGTCCACCGCATCGGGCGCACCGGGCGCGCGCGCTCCGAGGGCGAGGCCTTCACCATCGTCGGCTCGGAAGAGCTCTCGCTGGTCGACGCCATCGAAAAATTCATCAAACAGCGCGTCCCCCGCGAGCGCCTCGAAGGCTTCGACTACTGGACGGAACCCAACATGGGCAACACCGCACCCCTGCGCAAACGCCGCAACCGAGGCTTCACCAGCGGCCCTGCCCCATTCCGTCGCCGCCGTTAGG
>CAYQTM010000403.1:0-2201 GCA_964420355.1 uncultured Opitutales bacterium | reverse complement strand
CTCCGGGCTTTCGGTTGAACCCGAAAGCCCGGCCTTTTTTAACTTCGGCATGATCTCTACTCCAGATTGAGGAGGCGCTGAGCCGGATCCTCGGCTTGAAACATGGCTTGCGCGTTTTCAGCGAGGTCGTTCAGCCACTGAGGAGCTGCTTCGGCGGTCGCCGTGAGGATGCCGAGGGCTTCCCGATGGACGGCAGCCCGCAACTCTGCTGGAGCCAATATAGTGCAGTGCCTGCCCCATGAGAGCACCCAGCGCTTGATTTCCTCCAGAGAGTCGAGCTGGATGCGCAGTTCGAGAGTGCCGTCATCCATATCTTGCACTATCTGTGAAGGGTGCCACTGGCGTTCCCGGACAATTGGGGCGGCAAAGGCGTCGAAGCGCAGGTGAATCGGATGCAGATCACTGCCCCTGAAGACGCCAAAGCTGCTGGCGAGCAGCTTTTCGATACAAAAATCCTTCGGGCGCTGGAAGGCTTTGCCGGTTGAGGGTGTGCCCTGGATGCGGCTGAGGGCAAAGGTGCGGGTGTCGTTTCGCGCGATGTCGTGGGCGATAAGATACCAGTTATGGTTGATATTGGCGAGGTGATAGGGCTGCACGTGCCGAGGCTCGGGCTGTGCGCCGCCCAGCTTGCAATAGTCGAAGTGCAGCTCGCGCGACTGAAGGGCGGCTTGAGAGATGGCTTTAAAGCTGGCCAGATTTGCGGTAGTCAGGCCGGTGACGCGGAAGCTGAGGTAGCGCTGAAGATCTGCGAGTGATAGGCGCGTCTCCGTGGCGATCTGATGCGTAAGCTTCTGGACGGCGGAAGTGAGCGGGCTTTCGAAAGGTGTTCCTGCCAGCTGCGGTAATGCTTGGCGTGCGACAAAGAGCGCGAGGAGTTCACCCTCCGAAACCGTGAGCAATGGGAAAGCTTCTACCGGATCCGTATAGTAATATCCGTGGCGGGCAGAGTCGTAGTCGATCGGCAAACCAGCAGTGTCCCTAAGAAAGTCGATATCGCGCTGGATGGTTTTTGTAGAATGGGAAAGCTCCTCAGCCAGTGAGCGACAGTTGGGATAGCTGCCGGACTGTAAGGCTTCATGAATATGAAGCATTCGAGCAAGCGGAGGGCGAGTCTCTGGATGATTCCCAAGCACCGGAAGCTAATCCATAGCATTCCGATCAATAGTTCAAGATGGATTTAAGCCCATCTCGAACCGACCCCTCGATTTGCACGATCACTTCTCTGCAACGCGCATGAACGCGGACGTTGCTATGAACCGATGTCGCCTGAATGTGCCTTTTGAACCTAGCGGCGCTTATGCTGCGCACCCGAGTCCGTGGCGCAGTTGCCAGACAATCATGAAGTTTGAGCCAGCGGCTGCACTTCCTCGTCGATCTGCTGCCCGATTTCCTCGCGCGCCTTTCGCAGGTCGTATTCTTTTTGCAGGCCGAGCCAGAAGTCGGCGGAGTTGCCAAAGTAGCGAGCCAGACGCAGTGCCGTGTTGGGTGTGACACCTCGACGTCCCTTGATGATGGCCGTCACTCGACTGTGTGGAATGCCCGTGTCTCTGGCCAGACGATACTGCGTGATCTGCATTTCGCTGAGAAACTCCTCGCGAAGAATATCGCCAGGATGCGGAAAACGAAGTGGGGGTGGGTTCATTGGAAAGCTTGGGTTGAGCGGTTAGTGATAGTCGACGATCTCGACGTCGTGGGCGTCACTGGCTTCCCAGCGAAAGCAGATGCGCCACTGTTGATTGATGCGGATGCTGTGTTGGCCTTTGCGCTTGCCGACCAGTGCTTCGAGTCGGTTGGCCGGTGGAATCCGAAGCTCATTGAGGTCTTTTGCCTGGCTGAGCATGGCGAGCTTATTGAGCGCTCGCTGCTGAATGTTCTGAGGTAGGCGGCGAGAGCGTTCCGTATTCCATATTTTTTCAGTTTCTGCATCCGCAAAACTTTTGATCACGAGCTTATAATGGCGGTGTTTACGCCGCCCGTCAACAACATTTACGGAGGCATAAACATGCACTATAAACCGTTTGCCGGAGGTGCCGACGAACTTTCGCGAGGTGGCCGTCCTCATGCGCGCCAAGACGCAGGACGGCGATGCGCCGACGCTTCGCTTCGAACTCTGCAAGCGCCGCCGCCGCGCCGGCATGACCGACACTCACGGCAACCCGACCGAGGCCATCTTCGTCCGCCACGGCCAGACCGGCATCTGC
>CAYQTM010000402.1:0-2201 GCA_964420355.1 uncultured Opitutales bacterium | reverse complement strand
GAACCCCAACAGGTTCCATCTTTTTATTCGATTTTTTCTCACGGATTCAGGTTTTAATCACACCCTTCCAAAGCTTGCCCAAAGTTATGTCCTTGAGAGCTTTAAAATTCCTGATCCGTATGCCTTCGATTTTTGCCATAGGTAATCTATCCTTCTTCTACCGCTCGGTTTTGCCGCTGTATGGGACGGTTTGTCAGAGAGTAGTCTAAGTCGTTTGTCTTCGTTGATCATGCTTGTCGGCGAGGGCGCAGCATGGTGCCGGAAACATTAAGGGATGCGCAGTTTCTGGCCGGGGCGGAGTTGGTTGGGACTGGCGAGGACGTCGCGGTTGGCTTGGTAGATGTCCATCGAGCGCGCCGGGGTGTTATAGACCTTTTGGCTGATGCGTGTGAGGGTGTCGCCGGGCTGGATGGTGTAGTTGTTTTGCGCGGCCTCGGGCTGGGTGGGTGCGCTGGGGCGGCTGGGCTGGGTCTGTGTGCGGCTGGGTGTGGCGGGTTGGAGGTTGGCCTGGAGCAGGGTGTTTTCGAGCTGGGTGATGCGTTCGTTGGCCGAGACCAGTTGGCGCTTGAGCCGGAGGTTTTCAGCGCGCAGGTTGTCGACCAGATCCATCACGCCCGACTGCGCCAGCCCAGCCTCGGAGGCCAGCGGCAGACTTCGGGCAAATTCTTTGCGCGCGGTCTCGATCCGCTGCTCAATCACTTGAATCTTCTCGCTGTTTTCGCGTGGATCGGCCGTCTGAAGAAACTGGCGAAAGTGGTAGATGGCCGCCACCGGATCTTCAAACACGGTGAGGTAGATTTCGCCAGCCTCGAGGTGCGACTCCGGCGCGGCGGCGCGGTGGTCGGTCACGGCGAGAAAAGCGCTGAGCGCCTGCTCGGGGCGCCCTTGCGAGAGCAGCTTCTGGCCGCGCACATAATCCGGATCTTGCCGTTCCGGCCCTTCGCCTGCGCCGGGACGGCAGCCCGCCAGCAAGCCGAGCATCAGCAGCCCGGCGGACGCCAGCCATCGCCGCCCCTGCATGTGTCGTACGCCCAGCGCCATAAGCAAAGCCTGCGGATGCCGCCACCAAAGGCAATCGCAAACCCGCGCATAAACCAGCACCCGGCACCGCCGAAAAAAGGCACCCCTGCGATAAACAGAGATGCCCCGAAACCTCAATTTTGTGGATGCGAGTTATCCGATCGAACTGCGAGCCGAGCCGTTGTCTCGATTCCTCGCCGCTGAATGCTTATTCGATCAAAGACTGATGAGCTTGACGAGATCTTCGTAGCGGCCTTCGAGTCCGGTGACGCCGACGGCTTCCAGGCTGTTGCAACTGAAGGCTTCGACGGTATAGCTGGCGGTGACCGTGCCGTAGAGCATGGCCTTTTTGAGCGAGGCGAAGTCGGTCTTTTGAGTGGCGGCGAGGTAGGCCGTGAAGGCGCCTGCAAAGGAGTCGCCCGCGCCGGTCGGGTCGCGCAGATCTTCCACCGGGTAGGCGGGAATCGAGAAGAGGCCGTCATCGTGAAAGAGCACCGCGCCGTGCGAGCCTTTCTTGACGATCACGCTCTTCGACCCCATCGACTTGAGCTGCTTACCGCTCTTAATAACGTTTTGCTCGCCGGTGAGCTGCTCGCTCTCGTCGTCGTTGAGGATGAGCACATCCACCTTGGGCAGCAGCTCCAGAAGCGGATCTTTCATGATGTCGATCCACAGGTTCATGGTGTCGGCCACCACAAACTTGGGCGACTGAAGTTGCTCCAGCACATGGAGTTGCAGATTTGGGCCGATGTTGCCCAGCAGCACATAAGGCGTGTTGCGATAGGCCTCGGGCAGGTTGGGCTCAAAGGTCTCGAAGACGTTGAGCTGCGTCTCGAGCGTGTCCCGCCGATTGAAATTCTCGTGGTAGCGCCCGGCCCAGAAGAAGGTGTCGCCCGACTGGTCGATCTGCAAGCCCTCGAGGTCGATCTCGCGCGCCTTCAGGCGATTGATGTGCTCCTCGCCAAAGTCGCGCCCGACGATGCCGACGAGGCGCGCCGGCGCGTAGTAACTGGCCGCCAGAGCGCAGTAGGAGGCCGAGTCCCCGAGGATGCGCTCGCCCTTGTCGAAGGGCGTCTCAATCGTGTCGAAGGCCACCGAGCCGAGGACGAGAACCGGTTCCGGCTGACTGCCGGCAGGAAGTGCAATACGGTCTAACATAAGCCGTCCAGAGAAAGGCATTC
>CAYQTM010000401.1:0-2207 GCA_964420355.1 uncultured Opitutales bacterium | reverse complement strand
GGGGGCAGGAATTGCGCTTGTGTCTGGCGCGAAGCGTGGCAAGCTGGGGCATGGTCGTGACAGCGACCGCTTGATTATGCGGGAAGTGAATACCATGTCCTCCGCCGGGCTCAGTTCGGCACAGCGTCGAGAATTGCTCGATTGGATGCTGCGAGCGCGGCTGGGCGAACAGCGCGAACAAAGCCTGATCCGGCAGGGTCAGGGGTGGTTTACGATCAGCGGCGCCGGGCACGAGGGCGTGGCCGCGATCAATTTTCATCTGCGCGCGGGTGATTACCTCTTTCCTTACTACCGCGATCGCTGTCTGGTGACGGCGCGCGGGGTGTCGAATTATGACATTGCGCTGAATTATCTGGGGAAGCCCGGCGGCAGCAGCGGTGGTCGGCAGTTGCCGGGGCACTACAGCAGCCGCGAGCGGCGTATCTGGAGCCATGCCTCGCCGGTGGGTTCGCACCTGCTGCCGGCGGCGGGGATCGCCTGGGGCTTGCAGCTCGATGGCAAGGACGACATCGTGGTGGCCTGTCTGGGCGAGGCGGCGGCGCGGCAGGGCGAGTTTTTCGAGGCGGTGTGCTTTGCCAAGGAGCGGAAGCTGCCGGTGGTGTTCGTGGTCGAGGACAACAAGATCGCGATCAGCACCCACAATGCCGACAGCAACCCGCTCGACCTCGGCGCGCTCAATGCCGAGGACTGGGTGCGGCTGGATGGTGCCGACCCCGACGCGGTTTACGCGGGCAGCCGCGAGGCAATCGAGGGCGCGCGCGCGGGTAGGGGACCGGGCTTTTTGTGGATCGACTCGGCGCGGATCGCCAGCCACTCCAGCGCTGACGACCAGCGCTTTTACCGCTCGGAGGAGGAGCTGGCCAGTCTCGGCGACCTCGATCCGATGGAGCGGCTCAAAGCGCGGATGATCGCCGAGGGCGAGCTGACCGAGGCCGATTTCGAGGCGCGCGAAAAAGAGCTGCGCGAGGAGACCCGCGCCGAATACAAGCGCGCCGCCGCCGAACCCGACCCCACGCCCGAGCAGACCTACGCCCACATGCACGGCGCGCCGGTCGAGCCCGAGCCTGCGCCGGTGTCGCTCAAGCCGCGCACGCGCATGGTCGACGCGGTCAACGCCACCTTCCATCAGGTGCTGGAGGCCGACGACAACATCGTGTTTTTTGGCGAGGACATCGCCGACCCCAAGGGCGGGGTTTTCAGCATCACCCAGGGGCTGTCGAAGCGTTTTCCCAACAACGTTTTCAGCGCGCCGGGCGCCGAGGCAACCATCGTCGGGCTGGCGGGCGGGCTGGCCAGCTACGGCAAAAAGCCGGTCTTCGAGCTGCAATTCATCGACTTCATCCACCCGGGCTGGAATCAGCTCGTTTCGCATTTTTCGACCCTCCGCTGGCGCACTTTTGGCGAGTGGGGCTGCCCGGCGGTGCTCTACGCGCCCTGCGGTGCCTATCTGCCGGGCGGTGCCATCTGGCACAGCCAGTCTGGCGAGAGCGCGCTGGCGCAGGTGCCAGGGCTGAAGGTGGCCATGCCGGGTTCGCCGACTGATGTGCCCGAGCTTTTCTGGTCGGCCATTCGCTCCAACGATCCGCATGTGATCCTCCTGCCCAAGCACCGCCTCTGGATCGAGCAGGACGCCACCCCAAGCAAGACGGCTCCGCGTGAGGGCGCGGCGCGGCAACTGCGCACTGGCGACGCCGCCACGGTGGTGAGCTGGGGCAACTGCCTGGAGGTGGTCGAGGCGGCGCTCGACAAATCGGGGCTCGCCGCCGACCTGATCGACCTGCGCTGGATTAAGCCTTGGGATCGCGAGGGGCTGCGCGCCTCGGTGCTCAAGACCGGGCGGCTGGTCGTTGTGCAGGAGGACACCCGCAGTTGCTCGGTCGGCCAGCAGATCATTGCCGAGCTGAGCGCCGACCCCGAGGTCTGGCAGGCGATGGTTGCACCGCCTGCGCTCATCGCGCGCGAGGATGTCCACATCGGCCTCAACCCCATTTACGAATATACCGCTCTGCCCGACGTCGAGCGGGTGGCCGAGGCGCTGCGCCGCGCCACGGCGGTCGCCCACGGGCGCGCGCCCACCAACAGCCGCAATGGCCGACACGAGCCGCGCGCCGAGACCGCGCCGGCGAAGACAGACGCGCCCGCTGCCGCACCCAAGCCCGCTGCCCAAGTGCAAATGCTCAAGGTGCCGCTGCTCGGCGAGGGCATCC
>CAYQTM010000400.1:0-2220 GCA_964420355.1 uncultured Opitutales bacterium | reverse complement strand
ATGCAGCGCGGCGCCTACGACTTCCTCACCAAGCCCATCAACCTCGAAAAACTCGAGCTGCTCATCGCACGCGGCCTCAAAAGCAAGACCGTCGAAGCCGAAAATCAGGTGCTCCACGAGCGGCTCGACCAGAAGTTCTCCTTCTCGGGCATCATCGGCGACTCACAGGCGCTCAAAAGCGTCCTCGACCGCGTCAAACTCGTCGCCCCCAGCAAGGCCACCGTCCTGCTCGAAGGCGAGACCGGCACCGGAAAAGAGCTGATCGCCCAGGCTATCCACCAGAACAGCCCCCGCGCCCGCAAACCCTTCCTCGCCGTCAACTGCGCCGCCCTCGCCTCCAACCTCCTCGAAAGCGAACTCTTCGGCCACGAAAAAGGCGCCTTCACCGGTGCCAGCGAGCGCCGCATCGGGCGCTTCGAGGCCGCCGACGGCGGCACCCTCTTCCTCGATGAAATCGGCGAAATCGAGCCGCAGGTGCAGGTCAAACTGCTGCGCTTCCTCGAGACCCGCAGCTTCGAGCGCCTCGGCAGCAACAAACGCATCGAAGTCGACGTGCGCCTCGTCTTCGCCACCAACAAAAATCTGGCCGAAATGGTCGCCGCCGGCGACTTCCGCGAAGACCTCTATTTCCGCCTCAACGTCGTGCCCATCCAACTGCCGCCCCTGCGCGAACGCCGCGAAGACATCCCCAAACTCATCGAGCACTACGTCCGCCTTTACAGCAAGGAAAACAACCTGCCGCCCCCGCGCTTCACGCCCGCCGCCATGCGCCAGCTCCAGGAATACCGCTGGGCTGGCAACATCCGCGAACTGCGCAACTTCTGCGAAAACACCGTCGTGCTCCACCGAGGCGGCGAAGTCACCGAATACGACCTCGACCGCAAATTCCACGAACCCACCAGCGACCCCCGCGAAAACGGCGGCTTCGACCTCCCACCCGCCACCCAATCCCTCTCCAAAGAAGAAAACGAAAAACGCCTCCTCCGCAACGCCCTCCGCCAAGCCGCCGGCAACCGCACCCGCGCCGCCCAACTCATGGGCATCAGCCGCCGCACCCTCCACCGCCGCCTCGCCCAATGGCCCGACCTCGACACCGGCAAATAGAAACACCGGCAAATAGGAGCAGCGGCATCTTGCCGCTGAACCTCCCCCTCCACTTACTGCCGCAATAGGAGCAGCGGCATTCTGCCGCTGAATCCAACCAAACAAAAACAACGGCATCCTGCCGCTGAACTCAACCACACCAACCCCCTAAAAACAGCCCTTGCAAACCACCCCAACGCAACCCAAACTACTCAAACGACCGATACCACAAAATTGAAATCCCTATCAATGATGGTGTCCGCTTGAGCAATTCAATCGACTTTTACAAGAGCCAGATTATTTTGGTGTAATCTATGAAACTCTACTCACACGGCCTGCTAATATTTGTGCTGATTCTGGGATCGAATTTGCTGGATGCACAGACTTGGCAATATGTTGCCCCCGACAAACAGGTGATTCAGTACCGCGATCTGGTTTACGGCAGTGGCATATGGGTCTGCGTCGGAGACCAGGGTAACATCGCTGTAAAATCGGATTCAGGTTCTTGGACTCGCGTTGCACCACTGACTCACCTTGATTTGATCGACGTCGAATATTCAACCAAAGACGCCCGCTTTTATGCCATCGCTGATCGTTCCCTCATGCTGACATCTGCCGATGGTGTGGCTTGGCAGCCCCTCGTAATACCCGAGATCAGGGGTAAGCAACTGCGCGGACTGGCCTTAGTCGACGGGATTCTTTATCTACTGGCTGAATATCAGCGCTACGCCTACATTCTTGCATCCTCAGATTCAATTTCATGGGAAACAGATTTGCACTGGAAAGAACGCCTGCCGCCCGTCTCCTCATTGATTTCCGGATCCTCCGGCTTGATCGCCATCGGAGATTATAGAGTTCTTCTGGAAAAGCAAAACAACAAAGAATGGCTGCTCTCCGCCCACGAGCACACAATGAATTTTCCATTCAGGACTGTGCGCCTCGATGGCGTTGATTATATGTTAGGCAGCCGTTCTTGGGTGGGCGGAGGCACACAGGGTTTGAGTCGCAGCTTGGACGGACTCAACTGGGAGGATCTCGCGACACCTTTGTACATACCTCAGCGAGCGAGCGACCTGACTTGGTTCGACGGCTATTTCTATTTGACGATCAGTGAACACGGCAACATACACAGGACAG
>CAYQTM010000399.1:0-2221 GCA_964420355.1 uncultured Opitutales bacterium | reverse complement strand
CACCGAGCAGGGTTACCACTCCGCCGCAGACCCATACGGTCTTCCTCGGGGTGATCCCTGGGCTGCTGGGTTTTGCTGTGGTGATTGGCGGCGCGCTCTACGGGGTGATTTACTGGCTGATGCCCGCGATGCAGGCATCAAGCGAGGCCGCCAAGGAAAAGGCGGTCGCTGAAGCCCCGGCTGAACCCGTCGAGAATGCTGCGCCTACGTCTGCTGCGCCGGAGGAGGAATCGCTTTCCGTCAACGCCATCCCGACTCCGCCCGTCGCCTTGCCGGTGGTCGATGAGCCGAAATCGACAGCGGGCAAGCTCCTCCAGCGCGTCACCCGAGTCATTAAAGCCAACGACACCCGCGCCGCCGAAACCGATCGCGTCGCCAGCGCCGGCGTGGCCAGCACGCCCACTGCGCCCACATCGAGCGAACCCACCGACGCCGCGTTCACTCCGGCTCCGGCACCGCCCAAACCTTTGCCACCCGCCGACCCTGAGATCGTCGACTGGCTCCGCAACCTCCAGATAACCGGTCTCATCCGGGGCGAAAACCCGAAAATCATCATCGACGGACGCCTCTACCAGAGCGGCGACCTCGTCATGCCCCGCCTCAGCATCCGCTTCATCGACATCGTCGAAGACGGCATCCGCTTCCGCGGCTCCTCCGGTCGGGACTACATCAAGCCCAACTGAGGCGTGCGACATCCTTCGGCGGCTCCTTTTGAAACTACGAATCTCAGCAATCCCCACGAATCTCTTTTCAGAAGGGCATTCTTTTCATACTCCCGTGATTCGCGAAAATTGGAGTGATTTGTAGTTGTTTTTCAGAATTCAACTCCGCTCAGCTTGTTTGCGTTTTCACGATTTCTGCCCAATGTTTAAGTGTTAGCCAACACCCACCCCGATTGCCTGTGATTCGACGTTCCATAACCACCCTGATTATCGCGGTTGCTGCCGTGCAGGCGCTGCTGTTTTTCAGTGGGCGGGATCACTTGATGCCCTGGATGGCGCAGAAGGAGGCGGAGCTGCGCTATCTGCTGCGAAATTTTGGGTCGGCACCCGGCGTCGATGAGGCGCCTTTCAGTGTCGAGGATTTCGAGGCGATACTGCTATCGAATGACCCCTATTCGGACTATCTGGATGCCGATGAGTATGCGGATTTTGAGCGCGATACGTTTCAGCGCTACGTTGGAATTGGGGTGGAGATCCAGCGGCTCGGCCAGCGCATCACCGTGTTGCGGGTATTTAGCGGCGGCTCGGCAGAGGAGGGCGGACTGCTGCCCAATGACCAGATATTGGCGGTCGATGGCCGCAGCGTGGAAACCGCCACCGTCGGCGAGGCCGTCGAGCTGATTCGCGGGCTGCCCGGCACGCAGCTGGCGCTGCGCGTGTATCGCCCCGAGGAGCGCCGCGAGCGCGAGTTGACCCTCCAGCGCCGCGAGGTGGCTTATGACTCGGTGCGCGATGTGGAAATGCTCGATGACGGGGTGGGCTACCTGCGCATTACGCAGTTTGGTGCACGCACCGGACAAGAGTTCAAGCTGGCGCTCGACAAGCTGGAGGCGCGCGGAATGGATCGCGGCCTCATCATCGACCTGCGCAACAATCCGGGCGGGATGCTCAACGCCGCCGTCGAAATTTCCGAGGTTTTTCTGGAAGAGGACGACCTGATCGTTTCGCTCAAAGGCACCGGCCAGCGCCGCTCTAAAGATCATGAATACCGCGCGTCCACTCCGCTGCGCGACCGCGATTACCGGGTGGCGGTGCTCATCAATCGCAGCAGTGCCAGCGCCTCGGAGATTGTGGCGGGCGCGCTGCAAGACCACGGTGTCGCCTATGTCATCGGCGAGCGCAGCCACGGCAAGGGCTCGGTGCAGAGCGTGTTTTCGCTCCGCGACGGCTCGGGGCTGCGGATGACCACCGCCCATTACTTTCTGCCATTAGGCGAAACCATCGAGCAACTCGGCGTCACCCCAGACCTCCCCATTAGCCTGCCGATGGAAGACCGCTACCGTCTATTCCTCCAGCTCCGCCACCGCGCCAGCCTCGGCGATGAAGCCTTCGAGGAGCAGTTCGATTTCGAACCCATCGAGGACGAGGTCTTGCAGGCCGCGCTGAAGCATCTGGACGAGTAAGATCGCCTTGACAAGGGATTCTTTTTTTACGATAACCCAATTGTTGGGGCTGTTTATTGAGTTGACGATATCAGAGAGGTTATGAGGCAGAGTGTA
>CAYQTM010000398.1:0-2225 GCA_964420355.1 uncultured Opitutales bacterium | reverse complement strand
CGTCGCCGCGTTTGAACATCACGTACGTCGCGGCCGAGGGCCAGGCGACCGCCGCACCGATCAGGCGGTAGGCCTCCTCGCCCTCGCGCCTGGTCAGCAAGCAGAGGTCTTCGTGGACGGCCAGCGCCGCTTCGGGCAACGAGCCTTCAACGCCCAGCATCGCGGCCAGTTCGCGGCCCGGAGCCTCGGCTTCCGCGGTGAGTTGCACGCCCTCGGGCCAATTGGCGAAGCCTCTGGTCCGCGCCGTCAGATCGGGCGCTGGGTCGAGCCAGTCGCAATCCTTCAGCTTGACTAGCCCCATCCTGAGCTGCCCGCCCCCGCGCGCCTTGGGGAGCAGGGCATCGACCGAAAAGCCGAGGCTCAATCGCGCCTCACTGTGCCGCCACCGCCGCCTTGCAGGCCCGCGCGGGCTCCTCGCCCTTCAGCGCGGTCAGACCCAGCTTGGCAAACAGCGCGCCGTCGCTGTCGTCCCCCGCATTGGGGGCGGTCAGCAGCTTGTCGCCCGTGAAGATCGAGTTGGCGCCCGCGAGGAAGCACAGCGCCTGGGTCGCCTCGGACATGGATTCGCGGCCTGCGGAAAGGCGGACCATCGACATCGGCATGGTGATGCGGGCGACCGCCACGGTGCGGACGAATTCGATGTCGTCGATCTTGGCCATCGGCGTATCGGCGAGCATATTGCCCAGCACCGTGCCCTTCACCGGCACCAGCGCGTTGACCGGCACGCTTTCGGGATGCTGCGGCAGGGTTGCGAGCGTGTGGATGAAGCCGACCCGATCCTCGCGCGTCTCGCCCATGCCGACGATCCCGCCGGAGCACACATTGATCCCCGCCTTGCGGACATGATCGAGCGTATCCAATCGGCACTGGAAATCGCGGGTGGAGATAACGCGCTCGTAATATTCGGGCGAGCTGTCGATGTTGTGGTTGTAGTAATCGAGGCCTGCTTCCGCGAGCATCTCGGCCTGATGCGGTTCGAGCATCCCCAGCGTCATGCAGGTTTCAAGGCCCATCGCGCGCACGCCCTTCACGATCTCGACGATCGCGGGCATGTCGCGGTCCTTGGGATTGCGCCACGCCGCGCCCATGCAGAAGCGCTGGCTGCCCGCATCCTTGGCCTGCGCCGCGCGCTGGAGCACGGCCTGCACATCCATCAGCTTGGTCGCCTCGACGCCGCTGTCGGCATGGACCGACTGCGAGCAATAGCCGCAATCCTCGGGACACCCGCCGGTCTTGATGCTGAGCAGGGTGCACAGCTGGACCTGTTCGGGCGGGTGGTTGTCGCGGTGGACGCTGGCGGCGCGGAAGACGAGCTCGGTGAAGGGGAGGTCGAAGAGGGCGGCGATTTCGGGCCGGGTCCAGTCGGTGCGGGGGTGGGTCAATTTTATAACATCCTGAGTATGCTTATAGGTCTATCTTGATCTTGCCCGTTAGGCTGTCAAAAAATCGAATTCTATCGCGGCCAGCTTCTGTTGCTATCCAATGATCACGAATGCGACTTTCCGAGTATCCCTTCTCAACCAGATTTTTCATCGCCGTTCTAACGCGGTTATTCCAATGAACTTCTGACTGGTTTGGCATCCTCTTTGTGCGAGTAGACCAGTCTAAGCCAAACTGTTCGGCAAGTGCACGGTAAGCCTGTTGAGCGGATTTCGGCTGCGAAGCGGCTACTAGATATCGAAGCAACTTGGCTTCGACATCGGGAGTCTCTGGTAAATCCGCCATCTCTTTTGCTCCTAAAGTCGCAGAGCTAAGCCGCCTTCGGCGCAGGTGCTCCCCTCAGCAGCCCGTCGGTGCTGAGATCTTCGTCGATTTCGGGCCAATGGATGCCGTAACCCGCCCCCGCTTTCTCCCACTTCGCCCGCTGCTCAGGAGTCGCGTGGAGCAGGCGCGGATACCATGCCAGCGGCACAGCAATCGTCCGCCCGTCCATCAGATCGACGATCAGGCTGGCCTCGTCGAAGCGCACTTCGAGCACGCGCTCATCGCTCACCTTAGCCGAAATATTCATGCCATGCCGCCCGCACCTAATGCCGTCATGCCGGACTTGATCCGGCATCCAGCTCCTCTCGGCCACCGGTTGTGGAAAAGCTGGACCCCGGATCGAGTCCGGGGTGACGAAGAGAGAGCACTATCACTCCGCCGCCTCGTCCATCTCCTCGCCCGCCGGCGGCATGTTGTGGCCGAGCAGCGTCAGGATATCCGCCGCGCATTCCACCACGTTC
>CAYQTM010000397.1:0-2229 GCA_964420355.1 uncultured Opitutales bacterium | reverse complement strand
AGCGCCTGCCCGGGCGCGTGCTGACTGATTCCGAGGCGCTCTATCCAGCCAGCTTCGACGGCATGAAGCTGCGGGGCCAGGCCGAGGCGCTGGTCAAAGTGGCGGCGGCACGCGAAGTCGGTGTGGTGCTGGAGCTGGCCAATGCCCACGGCGTGCCCGTCACCTCGCGCGGCGGCGGCTCCTCGCTGACTGGGTCGGCGACGCCCTGGCAGGGTGGTTGGGTTCTCGACCTCACGGCGCTGGACGCGATCGAGATCGACGCCGAGGCGGGTCTGGCGCGGGTCGGCGCGGGGGCGATCACCGCGCAGGTCAAGGCCGCCGCCGAGGCCGAGGGCTGGATTTACCCGCCTGACCCCTCGGGCGCGAAGCACAGCACCATCGGCGGCAACATCGCCTGCAATGCCGGCGGCCTCAGCGGCGCGAAATACGGCGTCACCCGCGATTACATCCTCTCGCTCGAAGGCTACCTGCCCACCGGACAGCCCGTCAAATGGGGCACCGACACCCGCAAATTTGCCACCGGCTATAACCTGCGCGACCTCTGGATTGGCAGCGAAGGCACCCTCGGGGTGGTCACCGGTGCTACCCTCAAGCTCCTGCCGCGTCCCGAGACCAAGTGGACAGGGCTGGCCGCCTTCCCCAGCGACCGCGACGCGCTGGCCGCCGTCCGCGCGCTGATGGCCGAGCGCCTGGTGCCCGCCGTGCTGGAGTTCATCGGCCAGGATGCCGTGGAGTGCGCCGAGCTGCACACCGGCCAGACCATTTTCAAGGGGCGACCCGGCTCGGCAGTGCTGCTGATCGAGGTCGATGGCACAGCGGCCTCGGTCGAGGCCGAGCGCGCGCGGGTGCTCGAATGGGCGCGGCGGCACGCGAGCGAATTCCGCGAATCCACCGACCCCGCCCAGACCGAAGAGCTTTGGCAGGTGCGCCGCAAGTGCAGCCCCGCCATGTTCCAGTTTGGCGACAGCAAGCTCAACGAAGACATCGTCGTGCCCCTGCGCTCGCAGGTCGCGCTAATGGACTATGTCACCCAGCTCAGCCGCGAAACCGGCCTGCGCATCCCCACCTTTGGCCACGCCGCCGACGGCAACTTTCACGTCAACATTATGTATTACCGCGAGCAGCCCGGCGAGACCGAGACGGCCCGCGAGGCGGTCGAGCGCCTCATGCAAAAAGTGGTCGAGCTGCACGGTGCCGTCAGCGGCGAGCACGGCATCGGCCTCGCCAAGACCCCCTTCCTCCGCCTCCAATACGGCGAAGCCGAGATCGCTGCCATGCTGGCCATCAAGCGCGCACTCGACCCCCAAAACATCCTCAACCCCGGCAAAATCTTCGACATCACCGAAGTCGCCGCCCTCCCACGTGAAAAAGTCCAGCTCCCCTGGGACCACCGCTAGCGCGCCACCGATCTTTCTGGTGGCTGCGCTTTACACTCTGAGGTTGCCGACCACTCGATGACGGCTCGGGGTGAATGATTTGTCTGCACTTGGCACGCGTGGCGCAGAGCAACCAGCACGCACGATTGGGTAGTGTCGCGACCTCTAAGAATAGTTGAGTTTTTGATGAAAGTAGCTGAGTTCACTCCGTTACTTCGCTTTGGATGGTGGCGTCGGTGAATTGGGTGCGGATTTTGTCGCCGGGCTTCAGGGTGTTCGCGTGGGTGATGAGTCGGCCTTGGGGGTCGCGGACAATGGTGAAGCCGCGCGCCAGGGTGCGCTCGATGCCGCTGGCTTGGAGGCGTTTGGCGAGACCTTCGAGGCGGGCGTGCGCCAGCTCGATGCGGCGTTCGGGGTGTCGGGCAGCGAGACGGGCGAGGTGGTTGCGCAGGGTGTCGCGGTGGGTGCGGAGCTGCTCTCGCGTAGCGGTTTCAAGGCGGTCGGCGCAGTCGTCGAGCCGCAGGTAGAGGCGTTCGAGCTGGCGCTTGGGCGAGGCCGCTCGCAGGCGGGGGTCGAGCGCCTTGAGCAGGCTGTTGCGGCGCTCCAGCGCGAGCAATCCGCCTCGGCGCAGGCGGTCGGCGGCGTGGCGGCTGCGCTGGGCGGCGTCGAGGTAGAGGCTCGAAATCAGCTCGGCGGCAGCGGTGGGCGTTTCGGCGCGGCGGTCGGCCGCAAAGTCGCTCAGAGTAAAGTCGATTTCATGCCCCACCCCCGAGATAATCGGGATTCGGCAGTCCGCCACCGCCCGTGCCAGCCGCTCTTCATTGAAAGGCTAGAGGTCTTCCAGATTGCCACC
>CAYQTM010000396.1:0-2233 GCA_964420355.1 uncultured Opitutales bacterium | reverse complement strand
TGCCTGCCCCGGAAGAGAGCAACGGCCACACCCAGGCCAAGCTGCCCAGACCGCTTGGCGACATCGACACCCGCGACTTTACGCTCACCGAGGACGCCCGCAGCCGCATCGCCGAGCTGGAAGAGGCGCTCGAGCACACCCGCGCCAACCTCCAGTCCACCATCCGCGAGCTGCAAACCAGCAACGAAGAGCTGCAGGCCACCAACGAGGAAATGCGCGCCAGCAACGAGGAGCTGCAGAGCACCAACGAAGAGCTGCACTCGGTCAACGAAGAGCTTTACACGGTCAATGCCGAGTTCGAGCGCAAAAACCGCGAGCTGCGCGAGCTCAACGAAGACCACGACAACCTGCTCCGCAGCACCGACGTCGGCACCGTCTTCCTCGACGAAGAGCTGCGCATCCGCAAGTTCAACCCCGCAATTGCCGAGATTTTCGACCTGCTCCCGCAGGACATTGGCCGCCCGATCGACCACATCGCCTACCACCTCGACAACCAGAACACCATGATGGCCAGCGTGCGCAAGGTGCTCCACGGCAGCGAGGTGATTCACAAGGAAGTCAAAACCAACAGCGGACGCTGGCTGCTCAAGCGCGTGCTGCCCTTCCGTTCGTCGGAGGACTTGATCGAGGGCGTCGTGCTGACCTTCACCGACATCACTCAGATCAAGAAGGCGCAGGCCGCCGCGATGGCCAGCGAAGAGCGCTTCCGCGCGGCGATCGAGGGCAGTCTAGAAGGCTTCTTCCTCTTCTCGGCCATGCGCGACGAGGAGGGTGAGGTTGTGGACTTTGCTTTCCGCGAGATGAACCGACCCGCTGAGGAGATGGTGAACATCCCACGCAAGGAGCTGATTGGCAAGGGGATGTGCGAGATGATTCCAATCAATCGCGAGGATCGCTTCTTCAATGTATATAAGCAGGTTTACCTGAGCGGGCGCCCGGTGGTGCGCGAGTTCAAGCTCGACTCGCCCGAAGTCAACGGGCGCTGGCTGCGACAGCAGGTGGTGCGGGTCGACGAGGGCATCGTGATTACGGTGAGCAACATCACCGAGCGCAAGGAGGGCGAGGCACGCCTGCGCGCCAGCGAGCGCCTTTTCCGTGGGCTGGTCGAGCAGATCGACGAAATCATCTTCACGCTCGACGATAAGGGGCGGATGACCTACATCAGCCCGGCGGTCAGCCGCCTGCTCGGCTTCCGCTTCGACCGGATGAACGGGCGTCCCTTCCACGATTTTCTCCACCCGCAATACCACAACGACTTCGACGAGCTGCTCCAAAGCGCCCGCACCAGCGGAAAGACCGAGACCCTGCCCGAATACCGCACGCAGACTGCCGATGGTGAGTGGCGTTGGTTCTTCGCCTCGCTGCGCTACGTGCCTGCCGATGCCACGCGCGACGCCCATTTCCTAGGCGTGGCGCACGACATCACCGAGCGCCGCCAGATGGAGGAGGACTTGCTCACCCAGCGCGCCCGCCTCTCCAGCGCCCTCTACGGCAGCGGCCAGGGCTTGTGGGACTGGGATCTCAGCAGCGGAAAAATTTATTTCGACGACCACTGGGCGACCGTCCACAACGTCATGCCCGAGCGGGTCGGCTCCGACCTCGAAGGCTGGCTGGCGCTCTGCCACAAGGAGGATGTCGAGCTGCTGCAAGGGGCGCTTGGCCACGCGCACGAGGCGGAGTCGCGGGGCATCATCGAGGTGGAATACCGCGCCCGCGCCGGCACCGAGGACGGACCCGTCTGGGTGGCCGCCCGAGGTCGGGTGGTCGAGCGCAACTCCGATGGCAGCGCCGCCCGCATGATCGGCACCGTGGTCGACATGACCGAGCGCAAGCGCACCGAGCGCGAGCTGATTGCCGCCCGCGATGCCGCCGAGGAGGCCAACCGCGCCAAGTCGGACTTCCTCGCCGTGATGAGCCACGAGCTGCGCACCCCGCTCAACCCCATTATCGGCCTGAGCGACGTGCTGGCCAACTCCGAAGGGCTCTCCGAGGATGAGCGCGAGGCGGTCAAGCTCATCAACAGCTCCGGCGAGCAGTTGCTCTCGCTGATTGGCGACATCCTTGAGCTGTCGAAGATCGAGGCGCGGCGGGTCGAGAACGAGCCCCAGCCCGTGCCGCTGCGCGAATTCTTTGAGCAGAACCTCAAGCCGCTTCAGTCGGTTGCTGAGCGCAAGGGTCTGGCCTTTACCCACGAGAGCAGCGTCGACCTGCCCAACGTTGTCAAGATTGACCC
>CAYQTM010000395.1:0-2235 GCA_964420355.1 uncultured Opitutales bacterium | reverse complement strand
GCCACACACCCCAAGCCCGCGACACCGCCCCGGGGGCCCCGGCCGGGGCCACCCGCCGCGCCCCCCACCTCGCCGAGACCGGGCCCCGCCCCAACCGCGCCGTGCCGATGGAGAAGGCTCCCCACGTCCCCGTGACCGCCTGTCTGCCCGGCCGCCGCAACAACCCGCCCGAGCCCGAGGCCGGCGGGCGCCCGCTCTGCGTGTATAAGCCGATCCACTACATGCCGCTGCCCGAGCTCTTCATGGAGCTGATCGCCAGCATCACCGGTAAGAGCCCCTCGACCACTGGCGCGGGCTCCGAAGGCGCGCTCACCAAGGCACCCTTCAACTGCCTCCTGCCCATCCACGACCTCAACATCGCGCTGGTCTCCTTCGCGCTGACCGGCCACAAGGCCTTCATCACCTGCGCGGGCTCGGTCGGCCCCAACTACCGCGTCGACCACGACATCAGCCTGCTGGTGCCCGAAATCTGGAGCCGCCTCCACGTCGAGGAGCGCGACCCCGAGTTCATGATCGAGCACGGCTACCTCGAAAAGGTCGAGGACTACACCCACGAGGGCAAGACCTACAAGGCCAGCCGAATGGGCTACCGCATCACCAACCGCTTCGTGCGCATCATCTGCGGACGCGTCTTCACCGACCCCACCAGCGTGTTCACCGAGCCCATGCTCAAGCCCGAGCTGCAGGATGCGGCGGTTTACGCCGACGGCGTGGACAACATCACCACCGCCCACCAGTGGGTCGCCGAGTATTACTTCCGCGACAACTCGATCGAGCTGGCCGTCCCGCCGCTCAAGGCGCTCCTCACCATCATGGCCAAGGGCAGCTACGAGGGACTGACCGAAAACGACGCAGAATTCCGCGCCCTCTTCGATCCCAAGAACATCCTCGCCAGCGACTGGTATAAAGCCCGCCTTGAATCCTTCCGCCAGGCCGAAGTCGGGCGCTGGGACAAGGCGCTGCGCTACCTCAAAACCTTCTCCTCGAAGGCCAGCCACGAGGGCGTCGCCAAAGCGCTCGGCATCCCGAGTCGCATCACTGCCGCCGAAGAGCGCCTCAAAAAGGTCTCAGATCCCACCTTCGTCGAGCAGCTCAGCGGCACCCTCGGACGCGAGCCCACCTTCCACCAATAACTTAAAAATTACAGGCTTTCTACCCCTGTAACCTGTGGCTCTTTCGCCACACCACTGCCAGCCCTCGGAACACCCGGGGGCTGGCTTTGTCATCGGACAGCTTGCGCATCCTTGATGCCAGCGTAAAATTAATCGCCTGTCAGAAAATCAAAATCGCACTGCCACTGAAAGAAATGACGGTTTCCGAGAAAATCGGTATGATGGAGGAAATCTGGTCGGATCTGTCCAGCGGCAATGCCGACTATTCACCTCCCGATTGGCATGCGCGAATCCTCGAAGAGCGCTCGCGCCTTGCTGAATCAGGAGAAGTTGGTTTCACCGATTGGAGCACCGCGAAAAAGCAGTTGAGATAGCGGATTTCGTGAAGATACGCATCTTTGACAGAGCGAAGCTCGATCTCGTCGATGGATTCACTTTCTACGAGGGGCAGGAATGCGTTGTTGGCGACCACTTACAGCCGCGTAGCGGCGAAAGATTTTAGCCGTGGGCGTAAGCCCACGGGGATCGTGGAACCCCACTTAAGCCGCATCGCGGCGGCAGAATCAGCCCAGCGTCGCGGCGAAAGATTTCAGTCGTGGGCGTTTTCGAAGAGGGGCAGGAATACGTTGTTGGCGACCACTTACAGCAGCGTAGCGGCGAAAGATTTTAGCCGTGGGCGTAAGCCCACGGGATCGTGGAACCCCACGTTTTTAAGCCGCATCGCGTCGGCAGAATCAGCCCAGCGTGGCGCGGAAGCCTTCGGGGGAGTGGTAGCTGCGGATCTCGGCGGCACCTTGGGCGGCCTGCGCGCGGAGTTGAGGCAACTGAGCGACGGCCTGACGGATCGCTTCGGCGAGGGATTCCGCGGTTTCCTCTTCGAAGGCGACACCGCTTCCCGCGAGCTCCGCGATCTCGGCTGTCCAGGTGTCGGCGGTATAGATCAGCGGGATGCCCAGTCCAGCGGCCTCAATCGCCACCCGCGAGACGCGATGGTGGTAGCTCTCGCGGCGGTAGGGCAGCACAACCAGATCGGCGCGGCGCAGTAGGGCGCGGTAGGCTTCAGGTGCCAGACTTTCGTTGATGTATTCGCAGCGCGGATCGGCCACCTGCTCGGGGTCGGGAC
>CAYQTM010000394.1:0-2252 GCA_964420355.1 uncultured Opitutales bacterium | reverse complement strand
CTGGAGGTTGGTAGCGAGGGCGGTGGGGTGGTCGGGTCGGCGGTCGGCGAGCCAGTCGAGGACGGCGCGGCAGAGTAGGGCGGTGCCGCCGGCGGGTTCGCGGGAAGGGTCGTAGTCGAGCGGCGCGTGCTGGAGGCCTTCGGGCATGTCGCGGCGACCCGTCAGCAGGCTGAGCTGTCGGCAGTCGAGGAGGAGGGATCCAGCGCTGCCATCGGCGCGGATGTATTCGTCGCGCCAGGTGCTGATGCCTGCCTGCACCGCCCAGGAGCCTTCGAGCGCGCAGTTGAGTCCGTTTTCGCAGGTGAAGGAGACGAGGGCGCTCGCGTTGCCCGCGAACACGCTGTGCGCCGACGGCCAGGCCATGTTGAAGACACGGGAGGGGCGGGCGTCGGCGTAGCGCAGCAGCATTTCGAGGGCGTGGACGCCCCCTTCGGTCAGGTAGGGGTGCGGGGCGGCGCGGCGGTGGTGGGCGCGGCCGTCGTGGTTCCAGGCCATCCGCATGAAGAGGTAATCGACCTGCCCGGCTTTGCCGGCGTGCAGCGCCTGGCCGAAGGCGAGCTTTTCCGGCTCGAAGGCGGCGCTCATGTTGACGGCGGCCTTGATCCGGGCATCGCGGGCGGCCTGTTCGATGCGGCAGCAGGCAGCGAGGTCGTGCGCGACCGGCTTCTCTATAAAGAGGTGGATGCCGCGCCGGGCGGCGGCGAGGCAGGCGTCCTCGTGGTGGCGGTAGGGCGAGGCCACGATCAGGATATCGGGCGCGACGGCATCGAGCGCGGGTTCGGTCTCGGCAAAGCCAGCCGTCGCGTCGAGGCCAAGGTGGCGCAGCGCCTCGGCTCGGCGCTCGGCATCCGGCTCGATCACGCCCACGCAGTTGGCCGCAGCCTCGGCGGCAAGGATCGGCAGAAGCTGCCTGGCGTAGGCGCTCAGACCGTGGGCACCGGCTCCCGCGAGCACGACGGTGGGCTTGGAGTTACTTGCCGCCATACCAGAAGGCGCGTCGCCAGCCGTGTTGGCGCAGGGCTTGGCGGGCGCTGTCGGAGAGGTCGGGGAGGTCGCTCACCGCTGCGTTTTTCTCGGCTTGCTCGGTGGTGCGGATGCCGGGGATGACGGTCGAGACGGCGGGGTGGTCGAGCGCGAACTTGAGGGCGGTCTGGGGCATGTCGAGGCTGTGGTCGTCGAGCGCTTCGAGGCTGGCGCGGATTTTTTCGACCCGGGCGACGGTGCGTTCGAGGCGGTCTCCGGCGAAGTAGCGGCGGCGGAAATCGCCCTCGGGGAAGGTGGATTCAGGCGTGAACTTGCCGGTCAGCGCGCCCTCGTCGAAAGCCACGCGCACGATGATAGCGGTGCCGGTTTCCTGCGCGACCGGCAGCAGTTGGGCGGCGGGCTCCTGCTCGAAGATGTTGTAAATCACCTGCACGCTGTCGACCACCCCGGCGCGCATCAGGTCGATCACGCAGTTTTGGTCATGCTCGGGGGTCGAGACCCCAACGGCGCGGAGCTTCCCCTCTTGCTTCATCTTTTGGAGGAAAGCGAGCGGCGCGGGGTCGTTGTTCCAGGCGCGCGTCCAAGTGTGGAGCTGGACGAGGTCGATGCAATCGGTGTCGAGGCAGCGGAGGCGCTCTTCGAGGTTTTCGCGCAGAAAAGATTCGGGGAAGCGCTCCTCGTGGCGGCACCAGGGCGAGGGAGGCCAGCCGCCGCGCCCGGTTGCGGGGATTTTGGTGGCGACGCGCACGCCCTCGTCCCCGCGTTCTTTGAGCACCTGCGCGATGATGCGCTCGGAGTGGCCGTTGCCGTAACCGGCGGCGGTATCGATGAAATTCACCCCGAGGTCGAGTGCGCGGTGCAGCGCGCCGGTGGAGTCGGCATCGTCCTGTGCGCCCCAGTTGCCGCCGATCGCCCAGCCGCCGAAGCCGATTTCCGACACCTGCCAGCCCGTCTTGCCAAAAGTTCGCAGTTGCATGGTGCTAGGATTCGCGCTGGCTGGGGATGTGTCAAAGGTTTAGTGATGCGGGCAAATAGCGGCGGGGGTGGGTTGTGCGGGTGACGCGGGGGGAGCGGGGCGTAAGGTGGAGGTGCGGACCGGCGGGGGGGGTGGGCGGGGCTTTTTTTATCATGGGGGAGGAGGAGAAAAATTACGGTTTGGTGGGGGTTGGCGGGGGGCCTGCCGGTTCTGGGGCGGGGATTGGGTGCGGGCACCTGGGCAAGGGAGGGGCCGTGGTCGGGGGGGGCGGTGCGGGCGGGGCCGGCCGGTC
>CAYQTM010000393.1:0-2253 GCA_964420355.1 uncultured Opitutales bacterium | reverse complement strand
CCCTCGGGCAAGTGGGCGGCATCTCGCGCTACAGCCTGCCCTTCGCCGAAAGCAGCACGCTGCCCAACTTCTACCGACTGAGCCACCAGCCCTGAGCAAGTGACGGCGATGTCCGAAACCTGCGCAATGATCGAGGTTCGTCTTGCGCAGGGGCGTCTCGGGCGCTAGAACAGCCGTTTTGGCATGGATATGGAAAACGATAAACCTGTGGTGCGGATCGGGCTGCTCGGGCTGGGCGTGGTCGGTCAGGGCGTGTGGAAGCACGTCGAGACCAATCGCGAGGCGCTGGAGCTGCGGCTGGGCTGTCGGATCGAGCTGTATAAGGCGGGCGTGCGCAACCTCGCCAAGCCGCGCGAGGTGCAGCTTACGCCGGAGCAACTGACCGAGGATCTGGAGGCGCTGGCGGTCGATCCGCAGGTGGATATCCTCTGCGAGCTGATGGGCGGCACCGACCGCGCCCTCGACCTGACCCGCGCGGCGCTCGCGGCGGGCAAGGTGGTGGTCACTGCCAACAAGGCGCTGATCTGCCAGCATGGCGAGGCGCTCTTCGAGGAGGCGCGGCGCGGCGGCGGGCACTACCTCTTCGAGGCGAGCGTGGCCGGCGGCATCCCGGTCATCAAGGCGCTGCGCGAGGGGCTGGTCGCCAACCGTTTTCCCGAGATTTTCGGCATCCTCAACGGCACCTGCAACTACATCCTCACCCGCATGGAGCGCGAGGGGCTGACCTTTGGCGAGACGGTCGGCGAGGCGCGGCGGCTGGGCTATGTCGAGGCCGACGAGAGCCTCGATCTGGACGGCAAGGACGCAGCGCACAAGGCCGCGATCCTCACTTTTCTCGCGCACGGCAAGTGGGTGGGGCTGGATGAAATTTGCATCGAGGGCATCCGGCAGATCACGCTGGAAGATGTCGAGATCGCGCGCGAGCTGGGCTACAAGATCAAGCTGCTGGCGGTGATTCGGCGCGACTTCGAGGCCGACCGCCTGACCGTGCGCGTCGCGCCGCACCTGATCGAGACCAGCGAGGTGGTGGCCGGGGTCGACGAGGTTTTCAATGCCGTTAGCCTCGGCGGCGACATCGCGGGCACCAACGTGCTGATCGGGCGTGGTGCCGGGCAAGACGCCACCGCCAGCTCGGTGATCGGCGACATCGCCGACGGCGTGCTGGCGCTGCGTGGGCGTGCCATCCCGCAACTGGGCGAGGCCGACCGCGAGCACCTGCGCGCCATCGCGGCGGGCTGCACCCTGGCCGCGCCCGAGGAAATTTTTTCGCGCTTCTATCTGCGGCTGGAAGTCGACGACCGCCCCGGCGTGCTGGCCGAGATCGCGCGCCTGATGGCCGCCGAGGACATCAGCCTGGCCACCGTCACCCAGCGCACGCGCGGCGGGTCGGCGGGCGAGGCACCGCGCGGCGAAGCAGGCACCGCAGGCGCAGCCTCCCTCGTGCTGACCACCCACCGCACCAGCGAAGCCGCCATGCAGCGAGCGCTGGAGCAGCTCAAGGGGCTGGCTGCCAATCGCGGCGAAGCCGTGCGCTTTCGCATCTTCGAGCCCCGGAGCGAGGCCTGATGGCGGAGCGCCCCAAGGTAACGGCCATCGCAGCGCAGTCGCTCGATGGCTTCATCACGCGGCACGAGGAACCGGGGACGGGCTTCACCTCGGCGGGCGACCAGCGCTGGTTTCGCGAGGCATTGCAGGGCTTCGACAGCATTCTGATGGGACGCCTGACCTACGAGGCCTCGCGCAAGGTCATTCGCCGCCGCCTCTCCGTCGAGCGCCCGCGTCTGGTCTGGACGCACCGCCCCGAGGCCTTTGCCGCCGAGGCGGTCGACCGGCAGCTCATCTTTGCCAGCGGCTTTCCCGCCGAGCTGCTGGAACACCTGTCCGCGCTCGGCTGCACCAACACCGCGCTCCTCGGCGGCGGGCAGGTCTATAGCGCCTTCCTTCAAGCCGACCTGATCGACGCCCTCTGGCTCACGCTCGAACCTCGCATCTTCGGCGAAGGCACGCCCGCCTTCCCCGGTCGCCACGACGCCCATTTCCGGCTCGAGCGCCACGAAACCCTCGCCGACGACACCCTGCTCATTCGCTATCAGCGCTAACGACCATCACAACCACTAGGAGGCTTCGAATAACATTCGATTTCGAGGTCGGTTCACCTCGCCTCCCCAATGCTGCTCCAACGTGCAATATCTTTGACGATTTGTAACTACTCAGGTACCTCTGCTTGTGGAGATAGCATAACGGAGCCATTTG
>CAYQTM010000392.1:0-2258 GCA_964420355.1 uncultured Opitutales bacterium | reverse complement strand
TGCCAGGCCTTGGGGTCGCTCACCTGGATGCCGAAATAGGCGTTGAAGCCCTCCTGTGTCTCGGGCGGCTCCACGAGGGTGGGGACCACGGTGGGCGTGCCCACCACTTCGCTGCCCCCGGCCTGTGGTGCCACCAGCGACAGCTCCAGGTCCCACCGCCCGCCGGATTCGGGAGCGGGAGCAATTCAAAGGGGCACATGAACCTCCTCCCCAGGAGGGACGTCGTGCGGCAGCAGGCGGCGCCCGGGGCTCCCGCCGGGGTGAAAGACCGAAAAATCCTCGGCGCGAAAGCCGCGCGCCTGCATGTGCGCTGCCGCCAGTGCATCGCCCAGCGCCATCGTCGCAGTGGTGCTGCTCATCGGGGCGAGGTTGAGCGGGCAGGCCTCGCGGCGCACCCCGGTGTCGAGCACCAGTTCGACCGCCTGCGCGAGTGGCGTATCGAGCTTGCCAAAGAGGCCGATGCTGCGCGCGCCGATCGTCTTGAGGCT
Organism: uncultured Opitutales bacterium; assembly: GCA_964420355.1. Taxonomy (GTDB): domain Bacteria; phylum Verrucomicrobiota; class Verrucomicrobiia; order Opitutales; family JABSRG01; genus CAYQTM01. The sequence continues at coordinate 1,770 of CAYQTM010000392.1, read as the reverse complement.
GGGCAGCATCATCGACAGCTCGGCGGTGGCGGCGGAGTGACTGAGCATGAGCACGACATCGTTAGCCGCCACGATGCCCAGATCGCCATGCAGCGCCTCTGCCGCGCTGATAAAGACCGCCGAGGTGCCCGTGCTGGCGAGGGTCGCCGCGATCTTGTGCCCGACGATGCCCGACTTGCCGAGACCGGTCACCACAACCTTGCCGCTCGCCTGCAAAATCATCTCCACCGCTTGGGGCAGCGTCTCGCGATTGCGCACCAGCGCCGATTCCAGCGCCTCGGCCTCGCGCAGCATGACCTCGCGCGCCACCGTGTAATGCGGCGAGACCTCCGACACCCCCGCACCCGCGCCTGCACCGCCGCCCGCCAGCGCCGCCTCGGCTCGCGCCAAATCCTCCGCCGTATCGATCCCCGTCGGCGAATAAGCCGTCTCGACCGTCTGAAAGCGCCAGCCATGCTCGACAAAGCGCAGTTGCTCCAGCTTCTCGACCTCCTCCAGCCGCGAGGGCGCCGCTGCCGCATACCAGCGCAGCGCCTCGGGCGTGTAGCCATAGACCCCGATGTGCCGATAAAAAGGCGTCGCCCCCAGCCACTGCGCCCGCTCGACCCCGCGCACATGCGGGCAGGCCGCGCGCGTGAAGTAGAGCGCCCGCCCGTCGCCGCCTCGCAACGCCTTGACGATGTTGGGGTTGAAGAGGTCGTCGGGGTCACGGATGGGGTTGACCGCCGTGATAAGGTCGCAATCGCCCTGCCCCGCCCGCTGAATGAGCGCCGAGAGCAGCTCAGGCTCGATAAAAGGCTCGTCGCCCTGCACATTGAGCACGAAATCCGCCTCGATTGCGTCCAGCAGCGAAGCGATCCGCAGCGTGCCCGAGCTGAGCGCGGGGTCGGTCAGGCGCACTTCGCCACCCCAGCCACGCACCGCCTCGGCCACCTCCTCGCTGTCCGCCGCCACCAGCACGGCGCTGGCCTCCGGCACCGCCTGGGCGCGCTCCCACGTCCAGCGCAGGACGCACTTGCCACCCAGATCGCGCAGCAACTTGCGCGGCAGCCGCGTCGCCTCCAGCCGAGCCGGTATCACGATGACAGTCTTCACCCGCCCAGCATCCGCCACTTGCCGCCCCATGTCGAGATTCGAGTCGCTGCCCGAGTCAATTATGCCTCGACCCCGGGCGCGGCTTCGGCTAATGCTGGGTTTTTATCATGATGCCTCCCCCTGACGTTCTCGCCAATCGCTATGCCTCCGACGCCATGGTCGACCTGTGGTCGCCGCACAATCGGGTGCGCCTCGAACGTCAGTTGTGGCTCGCGGTGCTGAAGGCGCAGCGCGATCTCGGTCTGAATATCTCGCCCGATGCGATCTTCGATTACGAGGCGGCGCTGGAAGAGATCGATCTGGAGGAGATTCGTCGCCGCGAGGCCGAGACCCGCCACGATGTGAAGGCGCGCATCGAGGCCTATAACATGGTGGCCGGGCACGAACTGATCCATCAGGGGATGACCAGCCGCGACCTGACCGAGAACGTTGAGCAGCTCCAACTCTACCGCTCGCTCGAGCTGATCCGCGAGAAGTGCGTCGCCGGGCTGCTCATCCTCGGGCAGCGCACCGAGGAGCAGCAATTTCAGCCCCTGACCGCCCGCACTCACAACGTCCCGGCGCAGCTCACCACTGTGGGCAAGCGCCTGGCGATGGCTGGCGAGGAGCTGCGGCGGGCGCTCGAGCGGCTCGACTGGCTGATCGAGCACTACTCGGTGCGCGGGCTGAAGGGCG
>CAYQTM010000391.1:0-2266 GCA_964420355.1 uncultured Opitutales bacterium | reverse complement strand
TCAGTGACCCTGATGGCGCTCGTAAAGCCTTCCTCTATCAGGAAATCTTGGGCACACCCGTCGGCCTCCGCGACCCCCAAGGCGGCAGCCGCCCCCTCTGGGAGCAGTAAGGTCTAAGCCTTCCTAAGGCAGAAGCATTCGACATCGCCTCAAGCCTTCATCGCGGGTTCACGCGTCGGTGGCCTGCGTGCCGATAGTGATCTTTTCTTTGCCAAAGAGCCAGCGGAAGCCGTTGAGCACGTCTTCGAGCATGAGATAGACCGCAGGGACGAGCAGGAGCGTGATGAAGGTGGCAAAGAGGACGCCGAAGGCGAGTGAGGTGGCCATCGGGATGAGGAATTGCGCTTGGAGACTCTGCTCCATGAGGATGGGGACAAGGCCGACAAAGGTGGTCAGCGAGGTGAGGAGGATGGGGCGGAAGCGCTCGGCTCCAGCGCGGTAAACGGCGTCGATCAGGGTGCCGCCCTCGCGGCGGAAACGGTTGATGAAGTCGACCAGCACGAGGCTGTCGTTGACCACCACGCCGATGACGGCGAGCAGCCCGAGGAAGCTCAGAGTGCTGAGGCTCTGGCCGGTAATCCAGTGCCCAAAGACTGCTCCAACGAAGCCAAAGGGAATCGCGATCATCACGAGCAGCGGCTGCAGATAAGTGCGGAAGGCCACCGCGAGCAGGGCGTAGATCACCACCAGAACCAGCGCGCCGCCGCTCAGCAGGCTGGCGTTGGTTTCGCGGGTCTCGCGCTGCTGGCCTTCCACCTGCGCCACGACGCCCGGGAACTGCCCGCTCAGCTCTTCATTTATGAAAGTCTGCATCTCTTTGGTGATCTCGCCCAAATCGGCAACCGCCTTGTTGGCCTCGGCGGTGACGTTGACCACTTGTCGAGTGTCGACCCGCCGAATGGTCGGAAAGCCGCGCCCCATCTCGACCTCCGCCACCTCCTCGAAGGGCACCTCGACCCCGGTCGGCGTGCGCACGCGCATATTTTCGAGGTTGGCGATGGACTCGCGCTCCTCGCGCGGGTAGCGCACCATCACGCGCACATCGTCGCGCCCGCGCTGGATGCGCTGCGCCTCGGCACCGAAGAAAGCCTGACGCACCTGAGTGCCCAACTCGGCGACGGTCAGCCCGAGCGTCTGCCCCTCGGGCTTGATGCGCAGCTTGATCTCGCGCTTGCCGCCCGCGTAGCTGTCGGTGATGTCGAACACGCCCTCATAGGTGCCGAGCTTGTCCTTGACCTCGCTCGCCGCCGCGCGCAGCTCTTCGAGATTGCTCCCGCTTAGCTGAAAATCGAGCGCCGAGCCCGCGCCCGCCGCCGCCTCCGCCTGAAAGATCAGCCGCCGCGCACCGGGGATGCCGCCGATCTCCTCGCGCCAGCGGTCGGCCAGCGCCGGTGCCGAGATGTCGCGCCGCTCGCTCTTGGTCAGCTCCAGCAGGAAGTCGGCGCGGTTGGTGTCCTGCGACTCCGGCCCCGTCCCGATAAAAATGGCGCGGTGCACCACCGGCGGACGCTGCCCCTCGGCTTCGAGCTGGGCGAGCACGCTGTCGAGGGCGTCCTCCATGCGGTCGATGGCGGCCTCGGTCTTGGTGATTTGGGTGCCCTCGGGCAGCTCAAGCTGCGCCACAATAAAGTCGCTCGGCACCGAAGGGAAGCCGACCATCCGCACCCAGCCGCCACGCACCATGCCGATGCAGAGGATGCCGATGGCGAGGAAGACCGCCGCCGTCACCCAGCGCTCGCGCAGGCAGACATTCAAAAAGGGCTGATAAACGCCGGTGATGAAGCGCTCAAGGGCGTCGGCGATGCCGCGCTGGGCTCGGGAGAGGGGGTTGAGCTGGTCGCGCCGCTTTTTGTCACCCACCTTGCAGAGCGAGAGGTGGTAGGGCAGCACCAGCTTGCTCTGCACCAGCGAGAAAGCCAGCGTGAGGATCACCACCCAGGGGATCGGCGCGAAGAATTTGCCGAAGATGCCCGGAATGGCAAAGATGGGCAGAAAGGCCACCATCGTCGTGATGACCGCAAAGGTGACCGGCATGGCGACCAGATGAGTGCCGCGGATCGCGCTGTCGACGCCGGGGCCACGCCGCTGAAACTCGGTGAAGACGCTCTCGCCAACCACGATGGCGTCGTCCACCACGATGCCCAGCACCAGCACGAAGGCGAAAAGCGAGATCAGGTTGATCGAGATGCCCACCCACGGCCCGAGAAAAAACGTGCCGAGGAAAGACACGGGGATGCCCAGCGCCACGAAAAACGCCAGCGAGGGA
>CAYQTM010000390.1:0-2272 GCA_964420355.1 uncultured Opitutales bacterium | reverse complement strand
ACCGTTTTGTCACCCAGCACCGTCAGCTCGCACCGGTCGGCCATCTCCTGATAACGCCCGGCCACCCCGTCCGAGGCGCCGCGATCCGCCAGCGAAGGCTTGCCGGGGAAAGTGCCCAAGGCTTCCAGCCGCCCCGTGGCAGGCCAGTAGAACGCCGCCGCGCTCATGCTGGCGCTGCCCCCCAGGTCGATGCCGATGACAACCTCGCCTTCCCGCGGGGGCAGCGTGTCCACCTCGCAGGCCAGCCATTCGTCCACGCTCAGGAGCATGTCGCGGGTTTCGCCGCTCACCCGCTCGTTACGGTTGTAAAGCCGGAAGTCCGCCAGCGTGCTGCCACCCCGCGCAATCGCGCGCCGGGCCGATGCCTCCAGCCATTCGAGCGAGGAACCGATGCCGCACCGGGCGCCGGGATTGGCCACCAGCAGGCTGTCCCGGTCATCCGCGGGCAGCCCCGGCGCCGGGCGATGCTCCTGCACATAGACACCCGCCTGCGGCTCGTCGATCCAGACGGAAAACGGATGCGTGTCCGCGCTGGCGCTCGTGCTGATAAGCAGCGCCCGCCCGCCCCGCTTGCCCAGGCCCGACAGCAGCGCGTGCTCCAGCTCGTCGCCCCGGTCCAGCGGCCAATGCCCGCGCTCGTCCATCAGAACCAGCGTCGGCGCCGTGCCCAGGGCCGATTTGCCGTCCGCTGCCAGCGCGCGCAGGAAATGCCCGCCGCCGTCGCCCTCATATTCGATTTCCAGCCGCGGCGAGCGCCGGAACCGGAGCGCCGCCTGCACCTCTTCGGGCAGGGAGCGCGCGAAGCCCGCCACGAAGTCCCAGGCCACCCGCGCCTGATCCCGCGTCCGCGCCGCGATCAGCACCTCCCGCTGCGGCTGGCGGTCCCACTCGCCCAGCAGCGCCCCCAGCGCGATGCCCGCCGAAAGCGCCGTCTTGGCATTGCCCCGCCCGATGGACAGCACCGCCACCTGCGTCGCCGGGTCCAGCGCCCCGCGCACGAACTGGCGCTGAAACGGCGCCAGCTTCACCGGCTGCCCGGCCAGCGGCCCCTGCGGAATGGCCAGCGATTGCAGGAACCGGGTTGCCGCCGTCGAGGGCTTCATGCCGCCACCCCCCACAGCGCGAAGAGATAACCCCGCACCACGCGCGCGGCCCTCCCCCGAAAGCCGGGCATTGGCACCAGATCAGGCGCGTGAGGGTCGAGGGGAGCGCCCTGCGGAGCGGTGAGGACGGTGAGGATGGTGAGGGTCTTTCCAATACATTTCCCCTGCGCCTCTATATCCCTATATATCAGGCACTTAGCTGTTTTTCCGTGTTGTGTGGGAAAGTGCTTCACTACCTTCACTCCTTCACTTTCCTTCACTCTGCTTCACTGCGCGGACGTATCTGTATGCGCCTCCGGTGACGCGCCCCGCGCGCTCCCAGCCGAGGGCCACAAGCTCCTTGGCCACCCGCTTGCTTAGCTGCGGGGTCATGTCCCTGACCTCCACGCCCATGTCCGACAGCAGTTGCTTGGTCGTGACCTCGCTCCTGCCCCGCAAGGCGGCCTGAATGTCGTCAAGCCACGGATCATCCGGCCTGCGCTCGGCCACCTCCGCCTGCGCCTGCTCTGCAACCTCGCCTTCGAGCCACCAGCGTTCGCCGCGCCGGTAGAGCACCACGGCCTCGGCCCAGAGCTGATTGCGATCACGCTCGATTGCGGGCACGTCGATCTCGCCCACCTTCACCGGCCAGAAGCGCCGCCCGCCGGTTTCGTCGCGCTGCCAGTCGTCCTTGTTCGTCGTGCCTGCGAAGACGCACCGGCGCGGCTCGGAGACCTCTTCGCGCCCGTAGGCGGGCCGGTATGTCTCCACCTGCCGGGAGATGAACGCCTTGATTGCGTCCACCTCGCGCCGCATCGCCTCCAGCTCGCCCACCTCGATGATCCAGCGGCCGCGCAGGTAGGACTGCGCGTCCTTGGTGCCCATCTGCGGCAGGGCGTCGGAGAACCAGTCCTCGCCTGCCAGCGCCGCCAGGGCGGAGGACTTGCGCCGCCCCTGCGCGCCCTCCAACACCAGCATGTGATCGGCCTTGCAGCCGGGCTTGAAGCCGCGGGCCACGGCGGAGACGCACCAGCGCAGGCCCACCTCGGAGGTATAGGCGCTGGCCTCCGCGCCGCAGTATGTTGTCAGCCACGCCGCCAGTCGGGGCGTGCCGTCCCAGGTCAGCCCGTCGAGATAGTCGCGCAGCGGGTCGAAGGATTGGTGACGGCAGACCTTGCGCACCGCCGCCT
>CAYQTM010000389.1:0-2276 GCA_964420355.1 uncultured Opitutales bacterium | reverse complement strand
CCCCAAAGACGTGGCCGGTCACTGGGTAGGGTGCCGGGCTGAGGAGATCGAGTGGGCGGGGATCCCCGCCGCCAGGGTGCCTCTGGCCAGCCTCGACGCCACCGAGCGCCTGCCCGAGAAAGAGATCGGCGAGCTGATCGCCCGCGGGCCGGTCGTCACCGAGGGCTACGACGCCCTGCCCGAGGCCACCGCCGCCGCCGAGCTGCGCGACGCCGGTGGGCGCATCTGGCACCGCATGGGCGACCTCGGCTACCGCGACGCCGCGGGACGCTACTGGTTCTGCGGGCGGCTGGTCGAGCGGGTCGAGACCGCCGAGGGGATGCTTTACACCGATTGTTGCGAGGGGATTATCAACTGCATCGAAGGGGTCGCCCGTTCGGCGCTGGTCGGCCTGGGCAGCGCACCCGAGCAGACGCCTGCGCTGGTCATCGAGCCGGAAGATCCCCGCCTCTGCCGCGACCCCGAAGCCAGCGAAGCCCTTCGCCAGCGCATTCTCGAAGCCTGCGCCGCGCACGCGCCCACCGCCCGCATCCACCGCGTCTTTTTCCATCCCAAATTCCCCGTCGACGTGCGCCACAACGCCAAAATCCACCGCCTCACCCTCAAAAAATGGGCGGAAGCCCAGCCCGCCGCCCGCGCTCAGCCCGCAAAGCAAACTTGACATCCTTTTTACATCTGCTAAGGTATAGACACCAGTTGCTTTGTTTATGACCACACCAGACCTCCTCCCTTTCCTCGGCGTATTACTCATCCTCAGCAGCCTCATCTCGGTCGCGGCCATCTTGCGCACGGCTCGCAATCAAGCGGCAGGTGCCACCGTGCCCATGCCCGCCGACGTGCAGCCCATCCGCCGCACCAACAGCCCGCACACCCGCTACGTCGTCGACATGCGGGCGCGCCGCCGCATCGAGCCCGCGCGACGTCCCCTGCTCTCCGCGCGCCACGCCGAGCCACTGGTCGGCAACCCCGCCATGCTGAGCGACTGCCATGTCAACCGCCCACGCAACTGAGCGAGTGCGCGGCTGAGGCTTAGCTTGCGCTGTGGCGGACGGCGACTTAGGCTGCCGTCATGCGTTTTACGGACACGATATGGGAACAGGCCATCTCGCCGACCTTCGAGGCTATCCTCGCCCACCCCTTTCTCGCCGGGCTGACCGACGGCACGCTCGATGAGGCCGCCTTTCGGCACTACGTCCTGCAAGATGCGCAATATCTGCGCGACTTCGCCAGAGGGCTGGCCGTGATCGCCGCGCGCGCCGAGGACGAGGAGCGCCTGATGCTCTTCTGCGACCACGCAAAAAACGCCATCGTGGTCGAGCGCGCCCTCCACGCCGGCTTCCTCGCAGACTGGGGTCTGAGCGCCACCGAGGCCGAGGTCGAACCCGCGCCCACCTGCCTGCTCTCCCCCTCCCACCTGATGCGCACCGCCTACACCCGCCCCTACGCGGAGGCGCTCGGTGCCTCTCCGCCCTGTTACTGCGTTTACTGGGAGGTCGGCAAGGCGCTTGTCAAAAAAGGCTCGCCGCACACCCTCTACCAGCGCTGGATCGACACCTACGCCGGCGAGGAATTCGCCACCGTCGTCAAAGAGATGCTCGAAGCCGTCGACGCCGCCTGCGCCCCGCTCACCGCCGCCCAGCGCCAGGCCGTCGCCGAGCAATCCCGCCGAGCCGCCCGCTTCGAGTGGATGTTCTGGGACATGGGCTACCACCGCCAAACCTGGCCAGTCTGAGCTGCCCGCTTCAATTCATTCGCGGGGATTTGCGGGATTCGTAGTTCCCTCTTCGCCATTCGCGCACGCTCAGTTGGCGAGGGCGGCGGTGACGTGTTCGCCGTAGAAGATGACTTCGGCACGTTGGACGCGGAAGCCGTTGAAGCCGCTCGGAATCTGGAGGGAGACTTTTTCGCGGTCGACGAAGTAGGCGCGGTCGGTCTTTTCGTCGAGAAAGAGGTAGCCGGTGTCGGTGCCGGGGATGGCGTAGCGGGGGGCGGTGCCGGGAAGTTCGACCACTTGCAGTTCCTCCTGCTCGACCATGGTCTTGATGTTGCGGTAAACAGTGGCGATGCCCAGGTTGGGCACGTCGGCGCAGGCCATGTCGAGGACTTCACGTGGGCTGAGCGGGCGGTTTTCCCGCTCAAACACTTGCTTGATGGCGTGGCGCTGTCGAGTGGCGCGTAGGGTCTTTTGCATGGCGGGCGGTCGGCTTTGGGCGGTGCGTAGGGGTCGCTCACGGGGCGCGCCTTTAATGAAATCCGGAATAAGGTCGGTTGGCATT
>CAYQTM010000388.1:0-2280 GCA_964420355.1 uncultured Opitutales bacterium | reverse complement strand
GGATGAGATCCAGCGGAGTGCTCGGCGGGCGCAGGTTGGGCGGCTGGCGGGGACGGTGGCGCTGACGCTTGGGCTGCTGTTTGCGGGTGGTGCGGTTCTGCATCCGGTGCAGCGCCCGGCCTGGGAGCGGATGCGCGCCAGCCAGCCCGAGCTGAATCCCGAGGCGCTCTCGGAGTCGGTCGGGCAGGGCGTGGTGCTGGGGGTTTTTGGCGGGTTTCGCACGCTGCTGGCCGACATCGCCTGGCTGCAGGCGGCCTATCACTGGGAGAATAAGGAGCGTCCGCAGATGGAGGCGCTGCTGCGGCTGGCCACCCGGCTCGACCCGCGCCCGCTGTATTTTTGGATCAATGCCGCTCGCAACATCGCCTACGACGTGCCCGCCTGGCGCATCCAGGCGCAGGGCGGCTACCACGCGGTTTCGGAGGCCGAGCGCGCGCGCATCTGGGAGGAGGAGGCGCAGCGGGCGCTCCGGCTGCTGGAGGAGGCGCAGCGCTTTCACCCGGAGTCGGCGCGGCTCTACATCGAGATGGCGCAAGTCCACATGCACCGCCGCGAGGACTGGGAGGCCGCCGCCAAATACTTTGGCAAAGCCTGGGAAGCCGAGGGGCCTTACTTCAGCGGGCGCCTGCACGCCGAGATGCTCCGCCGCGCGGGACGCCCCGCCGAGGCGCTGGCCTTCTATAAAGACTACTACCGCGAGACCGACCCCAGCGAGGTGCTCGCCGCGCTACCCGTCGTGCTCGACCGCATCCGCGAGCTGGAAGCCGAGCTGGGCGTGCCCCTGAGCGAGCGCTTTGCGGCCCAACCGGATTAGATCGCTACGTTACGACAGGTAAGGCAGGCGATTCAAGGAGCCACTTTCAAAAAAGTGCGGGGCACCCGCTCTCCAACAGGTGCCCCGCCATGTGCTTGTCTCTCTCGTTCTCTCTCGTATGGATTCCAGGCTCTCTCTGACTGGAAAAGTTAAGAGGGAGTTTTGGGGAAATTTATGGTGCTTTATTCACCTTGCCCAAGGGAGTAGGCGCGCTGGCCGTCGAAGGCGCAGAGGTGTTCGGTTTTAATAAAGTCGAGGTGAGCGTCGGCGATGCGACCGAGGAGGTGGAGAATGTCTTGGTGGGTCACGGTGCCTTCGCTATCGGTGGCGATAAAACGGCAGCGCCAGTGATCGGTGCAAAATGTTTCGGGGAAGCCAGATGGGTAAATCTTAACACCCCTATTAGTAATCATACTAAGGCGAAATTCCGGTTGTGCAAGTTTTTCCAGTTTTTTTCCGAGAATTTCCGGGTCGCGCCCGTCTTCCGCCCAGTGAAGGAAGACATCGACGCCGAGCAGGGTCTTGGCCTTGGGCTGGGTGACGGGCAGGTCGGGGATGACGATCCTGGCATCGCCAGTGCCAAAATCGGCCTTGGCGAGCTGCGCGGGCTCGCGTCCCAGACGCTCGATCACCGCCTCGGCAAACTCGCGGGTGCCGACCCGCTGGCGGGTGGTTGTTTCGTTGGCCACGTCGCCCGTGTGGATGCCATCTTCGAGCGTGGTGAGCCAGGCGTTGGTGATGCGCTCGGCGACGTCGCTCTGTCCGATGTGGATGAGCATGGCGGCGGCGGCGTTGAGCAGGCCGCTTGGATTGGCGATGCCCTTGCCCGCGATGTCGGGTGCCGAGCCGTGGATGGCCTCGAACATGGCGAAGTCTTTGCCGATGTTGGCCGAGCCGGCCAGGCCGACCGACCCCGCGATCTGCGCGGCCACGTCCGAAATGATGTCACCGTAAAGGTTACCGGTCACGATCACATCGAAGCGCTCGGGCGTGTCGGCCAGACGCGCGGTGCCGATGTCAATGATGAGGTGGTCGGTGTCGATCTCGGGGTAATCGCCCTTGATTTCGTCGAAAACTTTATGAAACAGCCCGTCGGTCAGCTTCATGATGTTGTCCTTCGAGAAGCAACTGACCTTTTTGCGGCCATTGGCGCGGGCGTAGTCGAAGGCATAGCGGATGATGCGCTCGCAGCCGGGGCGGGTGATGAGCTTGAGGCACTGCGTGACCTCGTCGGTCTGCTGGTGCTCGATCCCCGCGTAAGTGTCCTCCTCGTTCTCGCGGATGATGACGAGATCCATGTCGGGGTGGCGCGAGCGGATGGCCGGGTGGTAGGTGCGGCAGGCGCGCACGTTGGCAAAGAGCCCCATCGACTTGCGGAAGGTGACATTCAGGCTCTTGTAGCCGCTGCCCTGAGGCGTGGTGATCGGTGCTTTGAGGAAGAGGCGGCGCTCCCGCAGCACATCCCA
>CAYQTM010000387.1:1257-2282 GCA_964420355.1 uncultured Opitutales bacterium | reverse complement strand
CCGGCGATACCGGCCGAGAGGCCCATCAGGTTCCCGCGGCGCGACTTGGAGACCGTCTTGCCGAGCACATCTTTCGCCGACACCGAGCAGAGTCCACGGGCGAGACTGAAGATGACCAATAGCCCCACAATCGCCCAGCCGGCAACCGCGCCGTTTAGACTGGCCGCTGCCAGTGCCATCAGTGCCAGCGCCAAGGCTGATGCGATTGATCCAATGACCCAGACCCACTTGCGCAGGGGTAATCGGCGAATATAGGCCGCGACCGCAAGCTGGGGCAACAGCACGCCGGCCTCGCGGATCGGCACCAGGAAACCGACGATGACAGCTGGTGCGCCGAGCCATCCGATGAGCCAGGGCAGCACCAACTTTGCACTGGCCAGCTCGTCCCCTATCTTCGTCAGCAGGTTCGCGAGCAGATAGGCAAAGAAGTTATGTGGCTGGTGATGACAGGATTCTCGCGGGATATCCTTGCAGACACGCGCGTCCTCGTCTCCGGTCACCAGGTCGTAAAGACTGTCGAGGGCGGATTGAGGTCTTTGGGGCACCGTCAAGGGTAGAGTCGGCTCGATGGTCTGGTCATTCATGTGCTTCAATGTCGATCTTTGCTGCGAAAACCATCCTAATCTGCGCAATTCTAGGCGCTCGTTACTAGGCGCTTGTCATTGGGCGGTCGTCACGCAGGAACTCCGTCCGCGCGAGGACGGTCGCAGTGTCCAAAATCCGAGACTGGTCAGCGGAGGTGCAACCTTGGTCAGGGCCCAAGCCAGTATCGAGATCGAACGATCTCCGGAGTCTGTTTACCGCTTCATCGCCGAAGACTTTGCGCGCAATTATCCGCGCTGGTCGCCGGAGGTCAAAACACTGCAGATCAATACGCAAGGACCGCTGCGGGTTGGTAGCATCGGGCGCCAGGTCCGCGTTGACCAAGGCCGGCGAACGGAGTCGGTGTTTCGCATCACCGAGATGGAGCCCGCGAAGCGGCTGACCTTTGAAAGTGACTCGCCCAGCTTCCTCGTCGACTACCC
>CAYQTM010000387.1:0-1247 GCA_964420355.1 uncultured Opitutales bacterium | reverse complement strand
GGCGGCGCCGAGGCCGACCAGGCCGACGGTCAGCCAGATCGCCCCGCCGTCGTACAGTCCGCGACACAGGGCGATCGTCCCGCCGACCCCCACCACCGTCGCGGCGATCGCCCAGCCCAGCGTGGTGGGTTTCTCCCACCAGTGCTTGACCCGCACGGTCGCCGGGTCCATGTCCGGCGGAGCCTCGTAGGCCGCGGCCGGGGGCTCCTCCTCTTCCTCGAGCAACGGGCTGAACTGCTTGGACAGCGATCCTCCGGCCTCCCGCGCGAGGTCGTCGCCCTCCTCGTCGCGCTGGCGCCGCGTCCGCGTTGACCAAGGTAGGCGAACTGTGTCTGGTTTTTGCAGCACCGCGCTGGAACCCGCGAAGCGGCGGACCTTTAAAAGTACCGCGGCGAGCTTCCTCGTCGACTACCGATGTGCTCCCCGGGCCGACGCGCTGACCCAGCTGAGCTTTACGTTTTAGCTGAGGCGCTTGGACCTGATGAGTCGCCCCGTCGAAAAGCTGATCCGACGAGCAGTGCAGCAGGGTGCCCGACGCACCGTCGAGAACCTGAAACAGCTGATCGAGTCCGAGCAAGAGCCGGCAGCGGCCTGAAGCGATGATGACGAGCCGTCGAGGGCAATCGAGCGCCCGAGCATTGAGCAGCGCAGCCTCTGCGCTGCTGGTGTTGATCTCGCCGCAAGCGCTTGCGGACGATGCTGATCAGCAGCCGATCCCGAAGGTCGGTCGCTGCCCTGTGGGCTATCGCACCAGCGGCAGCTACTGCATTCCGCTGCAGAGCAGCGACAAGGAGGTCATCATCAAGCTAGAGTCCTGCCCGTCCGGCTACCGGACCAGCGGCAATTACTGCATCAAGTTGAACTAGCGCAAGGGCTTGCTAGGGCTTGGCTGGGCAATCCAGCCATGAAAAGCTAGGCAAGCAGATCAAAACCTTTGCTCGACTCCCGGTACACCAGCGCCTGGCGACGATGCTCGAGCTCCAGTAGCGCGACCCGTCGGGGCGCTTGGCGCTGTTTATTCAGCCTAATCGCCCTTCAGATCGGGTCTAGCCGGGTCAAGGCTCGGACCGGTCGACGCGTCAAGGGTCCGCAAAGGCCCCATATCTTAATCCCCTTCAGTTCGGGTCTAGGTTCGGACGTTGGCGAGAAGCCGCAGTTTGAAGCTGTCGCGCTGTCTTAATCCCCTTCAGTTCGGGTCTAGGTTCGGACTGAATCGCGGCTACTTCCGCGTGATTCAAAAGACGTCT
>CAYQTM010000386.1:0-2284 GCA_964420355.1 uncultured Opitutales bacterium | reverse complement strand
CGAAAAGCTCAACCTCACCAGCGGCGCACTGCTGCGCGAGCACGCCACGGCCAACAGCCAGGAGCGCCTGCGCGCCGAGGCTATCCATGCCGAGAAGAGCAATCCGCTGCGCGAGGTGCGGCAAATCTACTGGCATCTGGAGCCGGAGCTGTTCATAGCGATGCGCCGCCGCGATCGCGCCGAGTCCATGCGCCTGCTCAATCAGATATTGCTGAGCATTTATGGTTATGCGGGCGAGGATCTGGGCAAAACCAAGGGCTTTGTGCTCGATCTGGTCACGATGATGACCCGCACGATGGTCGAGTGTGGTGCCGACCCCGCGCAGACGCTGGGCAGCGGTTTCGACAGCCTGACCGCGCTGAGCGCAATCCATGATGAGGAGTCGCTGAGCCGCTGGCTGGCCGAGATGCTGAATCAGCTGATCAGCGCGGTCGAGAGCAGCACAGCTTCGCCCGACCAGTTGCGGATGCAGTTGGTGGTCAACTACATCCGCGAGCACTGTCAACACCCGCTCTCACGCGAGGAGGTGGCGCGGAAGGTGGGTCTCTCGCCCGGCCATTTTTCGCGAACGGTGCGCCGGGTGCTGGGGCACAGCTTCAGCCGCGAGCTGGCCAACCAGCGCATGAAGCGCGCCGCCGACCTGTTGCGCAGTGGCCAGTTGAGCGTCAAGGAAGTTGCGGCGCGCTGCGGTTACGAAGAGCAGAGCTATTTCAGCAAAGTTTTCGCCCGGCACTTCGGCAAAAGCCCGAGCGCCTTTCAGAAAAGCACATAATTACCTCACTGCATCACAAAAACACCTATACAGTAGCGATAAAAAATGCTAATTTGCGGAAGATTCAAAATTACTCCAACTGAATTCAACCCATGAGCGAAGATCTGCAAAAACTCACTGACGCAATTAAAACCGGCAAGCGCAAGGACGCTAAAAGTGCCACCGAGCGCCTGCTCGAGGCCGGGCACGACCCGCAGGAAATCCTCGATGCCCTGACCGTCGGCATGGACGACGTGGGGCGGCGCTTCAAGGCCAACGAGGTTTTTGTGCCGGAGGTGCTGGTTTCCGCCCGCGCCATGCACACGAGCATGAACCTGCTGGAGCCGATTCTGGCTGCCTCGGGCATCAAGCCCAAGCACACCATTCTCATCGGTACAGTCGAAGGCGACCTGCACGACATCGGCAAGAACCTGGTCGCGATGATGCTCAAGGGTGCCAATTTTAATGTGATCGACCTCGGCACCAACGTCGCGCCCCAGGCGGTTGCCGACGCCGCCGTCGAGCACAAGGCCGACATCATCGGTCTGTCCGCGCTGCTGACCACCACCATGCCCGCCATGCGCGCGACCGTCGAGCAGCTCAAAGAAAAGGGCATCAGCAGCAAGATCATGATCGGCGGTGCTCCGGTCACCCAGCATTTCGCCGACGAAATCGGTGCCGACGGTTACTCTCCCGACGCCGCCAGCGCGGTCGACCTCGCCCGCCAGCTCGTCTCCGCAGCTTGACGATTTTTTCCAGCCCCACACCCATGAACGCAAAACAAATTCTTCTCGACGCCCTGCAATCCAAGCCGACCCCGCGCGTGCCGTGGGTGCCATTTGTTGGCGTGCATGGCGGGGCGCTGGTCGGTCTGGATGCCGAGGCCTATTTGAAGTCGCCCGAGGCGGTGGTGCAGGCGCTCAAGATCGCCAAGGAGCGCTACCGCCCGGACGGTCTGCCGGTGGTGTTCGACCTCCAGCTTGAGGCGGAAATCCTCGGCTGCAAGCTGGCCTGGGCGAAGGAGACCCCGCCTTCGGTCGCCAGCCATCCGCTCGACGAGGATTACGATCTCGACGGCTTGCCCGAGTTTTCTGCCGACAAAGGACGCATTCCCCAAGTGCTTCAAGCCGTTCGCGAGACCAAGGCGGCGATTGGCGAGGACACCGCGCTCTACGGGCTGCTGACCGGCCCGCTCACGCTGGCGCTGCACCTGCGTGGCGACGATGTGCTGCTCGATATGTTTGACGAGGAGGATGCGGTGCCGGTGCTCTTCGATTACTGCGCCGACATTGCCATCCAGATGGTGGACGCCTATCTCGAAGCCGGGATCGATGTAATCGCGGTGGTCGACCCCATGATCAGCCAGATCGGCCCCGAGCACTTCAAGGAATTTGTTGCGCCGCCACTTAACAAGGTGTTCGACCACATTCGCGCCAAGGGGGCGCTCTCCTCGCTCTTTGTCTGCGGCAACGCCACCCGCAACCTCGAAGTGATGTGCGAGACGCACTGCGACAATATTTCAATCGACGAAAA
>CAYQTM010000385.1:0-2290 GCA_964420355.1 uncultured Opitutales bacterium | reverse complement strand
AGCGGAGAAATTCGATGAGCGCCTCGACGTCTTCCGCCGACATCGGCAGGTCGAGAGACTGCTGGTCGAGCGCCTTGGCGAGCAGCTCGGCAGTGTAGCCGCGCAGGTCGGTCTTGGCCTCGCGGATGCGCACGCGCTTGCCGGAGAGCGGCCCGACCTCCTCGCCTTCATTATAATAGAAGGCGTTTTCGTTGAGATTGACGAAGGGCTCGATCGGCACACCCAGCTCGCGGCAGTAGTCCAGCGTGACGTGCCACTGCGGGATGCGCGCGGGGCCCGGATTGAAATACTCGCCCTCGGCGTATTCGCAGGTCTGCGTGTCGCCATCGGTCGCGGTGATGGTGTCGCCCTTGCGGATGGTGAAACAGCGGCCACCGGGGATGGGGCGCGGCTCGAGGATGGTCGTCTTGAAGCCCAGTTTGCGCAACTCGTAGGCGGAGGTCAGCCCGGCGATGCCCGCCCCGAGGATGAGGACGTGCTTGGCCTTGTCGCCCACTGGCGGAAGCCCGCTGAGGTCGGGTCCCTTGCCGCTGGCCTTCGAGATGAAGCCCATCGCGGTCATGGCCGCAAGCGTGCTGCCACCGGTCTGGCCGAGGCGCGTGAGAAACTGGCGGCGCGTCATTCCAGGACGCGCGAAGAAAAGAGGGGAATCGGACATCTTTTTGAAAGTTTGTGTAGCGCCTGCCTCTTGAGCAGGTGCAATGCCGACCCGAGGCGCTTTGTAAAAATGTGAAAAAATCGACCGCGCGACCGCCGATGGGGAAGATTCCGCCCAAATCGGAGGAAAAGCGCGAGTCGGCACGGCGGCTGCTTGAAGGGCAGGGCGCAGCCATGTTTTGAGCTGCCCCAACCTTAATCCAACACACCGAAAAAGATGTTCGAACACTTCTTGAAACCCACCGCCACCCGCGTCGGTGCCTTTGCGCTCGCTGGTATGGCTGGTCTTCTTTCACCGCTGGTCGCCCAGCACGAGGTCGACGACAGCGAAGCTGAAGTCCAAATCATTCGCATTAGCGGCAACGAGAATGCCTTTGGTGTCTCGCCGATGGTCACCATGGCCATCATGCAGGACATCGAGAATCTCGGGCGCTACGCCCGCGAAGAGTCCGTCGAGCTGACGAACATGCTGTCCGAGATGAATGGCGTGCCCAGCGAAAATATTATCCTGACGGCTGGCTCCGGCCCGGTTCTTACCATGGCGGGCATGGCCTTTGGCTCCAGCGGCAAGACCCTCATTTCGGTCGAGCCGGGCTACATGCAGCTCGTGCGCGCCTGGCAAGCACACGGCGGCAAAGTCGAGCTGCTGCCGCTCAAGGATGATCTTTCCTACGACCTCGAAGCGATTGAGGCTGCGGTCGACGAGGACACTGGCATGGTTTACATCTGCAATCCCAACAACCCGACCGGCACGATTGTCGACCCCGCCGAGCTGGAGGAATTCGTCAAGCGCGTCTCCAAGAAGGTGCCCGTCTTTGTTGACGAAGCCTACCTCGAGCTGTCCGAAGGCGGCCTCGAAGCAAACGGCATGGCGCACCTCGTTGCCGAGGGGCACAACGTGATCATCGCCCGCACCTTCTCCAAGGTCTATGGTCTTGCCGGTCTACGTGTTGGCTATGGCATGATGCATGAAGATCTGCTGGAAAAAGTCCGCCCCTTCTATCAAGGCGGCCCCAATCGCCTCGGACTGGTCGCTGCCTCAGCTTCCCTTCAGGATACCGCTCACTTCGATTATAGCGTCAAGTCCTACAAGGAAGTGCGCGACATGGTGAAGAAGGAATTCGACGAGATGGGTCTCGAATACGCGGACGCGCAAGGCTCTTTCATCTTCGTGAAGACGGGCATGCCCATCACCATGTTCCAGAAGCAGATGGAAGACCGCAACATCCTCGTCGGGCGTCCCTTCCCGCCGATGTTCGACTGGGCGCGCATCTCCATCGGCACCCAGGAAGAGATGGAAACCTTCCTCGCCGCCATGAAAGAGGTGCTGAACACCACCGCCTCAGCCAACTAAGCGCGAGCAAAACAACTACTTAAAACAAACGCGGCCTCGGTATCGGGGTCGCGTTTTTTTTATGGCGAATCCAAGTTTTTCTCTCTTGCAAAGACGCAAAGACGCCAAGCGATGCAGGTGTGCTTGGTTTTTTTGGCTCACGCCAAGACCCAAAGACCCAAAGCTTATCGGCTGGATCAAGGTATCGGGTGGCAGGTTGAATTGAGATAGGCGTTTCAAAAAGATTTGTCCTTCAAGGCAGCAACCGGCGAGCTTCAGGTCGATGCGAGCTATTCCAAG
>CAYQTM010000384.1:0-2298 GCA_964420355.1 uncultured Opitutales bacterium | reverse complement strand
CGGCCCGTGCGGCAGCAGCGTGCTGCGGATCGTGCCGCCCGGGGTCTCCAGCACGGGCGGCAACTCTTGCAAGCGAAAAGCCGCATAGCCACTGGCCGCCGGGCGCTCGCCGATCGCATAGGGAAAGATCTCGGCCACCCGCGCGAGCGACTCCGGCTGGCTATACACCGGCAGCGCCGTGCCTCCGCGCTGGTCGCAGAAGCGCCGCAGGTCGTCCATCCCCATCAGGTGGTCGGCGTGGTGGTGGGTCAGGATGAAGTCATCGATCCAGCGCACCCCGTTCTCGATGCACTGGAGGCGAAACTCCGGTCCGGCGTCCACCTGAATGTAGTGCCCGCCCATCTCGACATGGATGGCCGTGCGGGTGCGCCAGTTGCGCTTGTCCGTGAGGTCACAGCCGCCCTCGGGGTGGGCGATCCTCGGCACCCCCTGCGAGGTGCCTGGGCCGAGAAAGATCACTTGCATCGCGTGGAGTATCGGCGGGCGCCGCAGGCTGGTCAAAGCCAAAGCCGCTGCGGCAAGCGCTATCGGTTATAATCTGTCCACCTGCACGAATAATCCGCAGCCCACGCCGACCGCCCGTGCAAAATGTTACTAAAAATTCGTAATCTTCACTGAGATGCAAAAAGCGCCCGGCCTTGGCACTGCGTCTGCTGACAGAAGATGTCCAGAAAACTATCAGCAGCAGGCCAAGGCCGGACTGCATCCAAGAATCGCGCAAGTGCGCCCGATATTCAATCAAATTTGATAAAAATCGGGACGCTTGCGGGATTTCCCCTGTATGCGCTACTGCGACGGTTGAAAAATCTTGCCAGTCATCGCTCAGCTTCGAGCAAGTCGGTGGATACAAAACGGTGCAAAAGTTCCGACGGATACGGCGGACAAGCTGTCGGCTGGCCGGGAGGCTCAAGAGCATGCGCGGGATTTTCAAAGATTTAAGTTCGCGAATGGCCTTCAAACCCAATGCCTGCGACAGCCGGTTGGGAGTGTTCGTCGAGCGCATGGTCGCGGTGAACCCTGTACTTTTAAGAAGTCCACGAGTAAGAGAGGCAACCCCGATGCAAGCTAACAAAGTGGATAAAATTTTTGACGAAGAGGAAGTCGACGTCAATGCATACCTCGATCTCTCTAAGCCCTTTCGTCCGCAGTAGATCGCGTGCAGCGCCAGAAAAAGAGAGAACCGAGCAAACGGATTCAGCAAGCCTAAAGCAGGCTGTTGGCTCGGCGGGCGCGGTGTTCGGTGAGGAAGTCTTTGAGTTGGGTGGCGAGCTTGGGGCCGATGCCTTCGACTTGGCGGAGGTCGGTTTCGGAGGCGGCGCAGAGGGCGTCGATGTTTTTGAAGTGCTCGAGGAGGGCGGCGCGGCGGACTTTGCCGAGACCGGGAAAGTCGTCGAGCACGCTCTCGCGGAGCTTTTTGCTGCGGAGGTCGGCGTTGAAGGTGTTGGCGAAGCGGTGGGCTTCGTCGCGCAGGCGCTGGAGCAGGTGAAGGCCGGGATCGTGGTGGCTGAGGTTGAGGGGCGGGCGTCCGTCTGAGAAGATGATGGTCTCGTTTTTCTTGGCGAGGCCGATGAGGGTCGGTGGCTCGATCTCGTTGATGAGGAAGGCTTTGAGCGCGGCGTTGACCTGCCCTGCTCCGCCGTCGATCACCACGAGGTCAGGGAAGGGCAGCCCCTCGTCGGCCAGCCGCCGGTAGCGTCGCCCGACCACCTCCTCCATCGCGCGAAAGTCATCATTGCCGACAAAGCTCTTGATCTTGTAGCGCCGATACTGCTGCTTGTCGGGGCGTCCCTCGCGGAAGTGCACCATCGAGGCGACGCAGTAGGTGCCGGAGATGTGCGAGATGTCGAAGCATTCCATGCGCTCGGGGGCACTGGGCAGGCCGAGGTGGTCGGCCAGGCGTTCCAGCGCTTCCTCGGGGCGCTCACGACCGGTCGGGTGATTGCGGGTGAATTTGCGGGTGCGCGAGAGCGTAACCTTGAGCGCCTTGGCCGCATCGCGCAGCTCGGCGGCCTTTTCAAATTCCTGACGCTCGGCGGCCTCACGCATCTGCACTTGCAGGTCGCGCAGCCACTCACGGGACTTCCCCTCCAGAAAGTCGCAGCCGTGGCGCACGCGCTCCAGATATTCCTCGCGGCTTATCTCGTTGGCGTGACCATATATCTCGGCGCGCACATCGTCATAGAGCCGCCAGCGCCCATCCTCCAGCGCCACCGGCTGGGCATCGCCCAGCAGTATGCCATACTTGCGCCGCATCTGCGCCAGCGTCTTGCGGAGCAGCCCTGACTGCGCAAAGGGCCC
>CAYQTM010000383.1:0-2302 GCA_964420355.1 uncultured Opitutales bacterium | reverse complement strand
AGGGCGGCAGTGTCGCCGACATGACGCAGACGCGCAAGGGCTTAGCTTCGGAGCCCTCCGTCGCCTTGATATACTCGGCTGTGCTTTGGATCGTCTGGCGGAAAGGTTCCGCGCAGTGGGCTTCATCCAGCACGATCAGGCTGTCGTGCGAAACCAGCCCGGCAAAGAGGCGTGCGGTATGGATGCCACCGCCGTAATTACGGAACAGCAGTCGTGAACCTGTCTGATCCACTGTGCTGGTTAGAATAGCGGGGACAGCGGGATGCCACGACCATTGCCCGGAAGGAGCCAGCCCGCCACGCAGCCGCGCAACCGCCAGCGGAGAGGCCCTCTCATTACTGAGGCGCAGCAGACTGCGGCGAACCCAATCCAAAATGGAGTCTGGAGCGTTCCCAGCCTCCTTGATGCCACTGGCGATTTTTTCGGCGCGCGCGAAGGCTTCGTCAACAACGATGCGGCGATCCACCACAAACCAGAGGCGACGGGGCAGCGTGACTGCTTCGGTGCCTCCTTGCGCCTGCACAGCCAGAGCAAAGACGAAGGCGTCGACAAGAGCCGTTTTCCCTGCCGCTGTAGGCAAATCAATGCCTTGCGGAATAGCGCCTTGACAAAGCTGGCGCGCCAGCATGTCTTGCCAGGGAAAGGGTCGGTAGCCGTGAAGGGACTGAAAAAAGTCGCTGAAGTGGTCGGCAGTGAGGTTCATGGCAACAGTGAGTCAGGAGGCAGATTGAGAAACGTAGACTGGACGGCAGAGGCCGTAGCCCCGATAGCGGCCGGCACCCAGCAGAACCGGGCCGACCACGCTCTTTGGGAATACAATTTTTGCGTGGCACTGGCGACGCTGGCTGCCGTCTTTGCGGCGCACACGTGGATACCGAGTGGTCGACGGCGCACCCAAGTGGGTCGACACCGGATCGATGACAACCTGCACTGGCTCCGGCAGGCCGATGCGCTGACAGTTTGCGATGATCATGTCGGCGAGTTCAGCGTTGATGGCAGCCCGGCCTTTGGCTTTGGGGTGGCGGTCGAAGGCGATGGGCGTGGCACTGGCCCAGATGCTGTTGCCAGCGTTAAAAGCAGTCCAGGTGCGAGCCGAGAGATTGACGGCTGGATTGGTTCCGAGAACCGATTCCAGCTTCCAGCGTCCGATGTGGCGGTTAAAAATCTCCAGCCCCTGAAGGATATGGAGCAGAAGACGCCGGTCACTGGCGGAGCAGGCTTGCGGCAAGGCCAGCGCAATGCCCATCAGATGGCCGTCGCTGTAAGGATTCCCGAGAGAGGGCAGGGGAAGCACAGCCAGATGGTCGTTTGCGGACGGCGCGCCGTCAGCAGTGTGGCCTGAGATGAACTCGGGGATAACCGCCCCGTCTCCGAGAATAGTCTGGGCTCGGGCAAGAAGCGCTTTATGGGTAGAATCGGCTACTTGCAGCGTCGCCACGGAGTCCAAGTGGCGGAAAGGACTGTCAACCGGGACGAGGCGGGCGATGAGCAGATCAGGGCTAAAAGCGGAATGCGCGGCAACGGACTCCGGCACCAGACTCCCCTCGCGGTAGCCGTGCCAAAGGGTGACGTTGGGGCGTTTGCGGAGGGGCGGTGTATTGTTGAATTCGGTCTTGAGGCGCTGGTTGATCGCCTTCTTTTCTTTGCCGGTCGCCGTGGACTTTCGCTCAATCAGGCTGAAGTAGGCGTCAACAGCGTCTTGGTTATAGGCTCGCACCAGAGCGACGAGTGTGCCACCGCGAACGATGCGGGCGAGGGTTGAAGGCCGCTCTTCATCAGGCACCCAAAGCTTTTCGTGCGAGCCGGCGGTGCTGGGGGTCAATGAGTCGTCGAGGGTCAACTGCACGAGACTCAGCGAATGCCCGACGCGGGTGACTTTGCCGCAGAGGTTGCGCAGTGGCTCGCGCAGGGTTTTGGGCAGAATGACATCAGCCCAGCAAAAGGCTACCTTCGCATCGGAACCCACCCAGACGGACGGAAATGAGCGCGGCTGCCGCGAGCGACCCAAGGCCGGAACCGATTGCAGGATGCCCTTGCCACCCGCGTCGTCGTTCACGGGAACATAGGCCGTGGGGACGGTGGCAAACTCGGCGGCTTCACGCGCAGGGAAGCGAAGCTCTGGAGCCGGCTCCAGCTTTTCGAGCCAGAGCAAGGCCTCCCGCTCGGCGGGATCGGCTCCGGTCTCGAAGTGGGCGGCGGCCATCGCCATAAACAGGCGCGCAGGGTGGGGCGGCCACTCGACGCGGTCGCGGTCGGCGGTGTCCGTAGCGAAAACGCGACCCGTTAGGTAGTGCAGGTGCAG
>CAYQTM010000382.1:0-2307 GCA_964420355.1 uncultured Opitutales bacterium | reverse complement strand
GTCATCTTCAACAGTTACGCTCAGCCGCTCATTATCATGCTGGCCATCCCCTTTGGTTTTGTGGGTGCCTTAATCGGCCACCTCATCATGGGCTTCAGCCTCAGCCTGATCAGCCTCTTCGGCTTGGTGGCGCTCTCGGGGGTGGTCGTGAACGACTCGCTCGTATTGACCGCCGCTGCCAACGACCGCCGCAAGCAGGGCATGTCCGTAAGCGAAGCCCTCCGAGACGCCGCCGTGCGCCGCTTCCGCCCGGTCGTCCTCACCTCGCTCACCACCTTCTTTGGCCTTGCCCCCATGATATTCGAGACGGCTGTCCAAGGCCGCTTCCTCATTCCGATGGCGCTGAGTCTCGGCTTCGGCGTCCTCTTCGTCACCCCCATCGCCATCCTGCTCATCCCCTGCCTCTACCATGCTCTCGAAGACCTCAAGTCGTCAGCAAAGTAGGGCTCGAAGAATGGGTGCTGGCATGGCAACTGCGCCGTCCAAGCATGACTCAATCAAATGCCACTTCCTATGATATTTTTGTAACGGGTCTCGATGACTTCAATCGACGGCAGTTCGATGCGCTGGCGCTGGCCAATCAGTGCCGCTTCCACGCGCTGCTGTCGATCGATGAGCTGAAAGATTACGGGAACCTCACCTTTCAGAATCTGCTCGGGCGAGCACGCGAGAGGCTGGATGCCTTTGAGGGCACGCCCGATGCCATCGTCACCCACTGGGACTTCCCCGCGACCCTGCTGGTAGCGTTACTGACCTCCGAGCGGGGGCTGTCGGGATCCGACTTGCAATCCTGCCTCAAGTGCGAGCACAAATACTGGTTTCGCCATGAACAGCAGCAGCTTGGGCAAGAGGATTGTCAGTTTCAGGCGATCAACCCCTTTGCCGAGCAGCCTTTCGAGCAGGTTGAGCTGGATTTTCCTTTCTGGCTGAAACCGGTCAAGGGCACCAACTCGATGCTGGGCTTTGCTATCGAGTCAGAGGCGGATTTTGAGGCGGCGATCGGCGAGATTCGCGAGAGCATCGGGCTGATCGCCGAGCCGTTCAACGAGATTCTCAAGCTGGCCGACCTGCCCCGCGAGGTGGCCGAGGTGGACGGGCACTGGTGCATCGCCGAGAGCTTTCTATCCGGCAGCCAGCACACAGCCTCGGGTTATATGACCGATGGAAAGGCGCATGTTTACGGGGTGATCGACTCTGAAAACTATCCTGAGTCCAGTAATTTTTTGGCTTACATCTACCCCAGCAAGTTGCCCGACGCGGTGCAGCAGCGCATCGCCGAGAAATCCGAGGCGCTGATCGAGCGGATCGGCCTCGACCAGTCGGCTTTCAACATCGAGTATTTTTACGATGCCGAGACCGACCATCTGGCCATTCTCGAGGTCAACCCGCGCATCTCGCAGTCGCACTGCGACATTTACCGGCGAGTCGACGGTGAGTCGAACGAGAGCCTGGTCTTGCAACTTGGGCTGGGTCAGCCGCCGCAACTGCCCTCCGGCGAGGGCGATTACGCGCACGCAGCCAAGTTCTATCAGCGGGTGTTTCAGGACGCCAAGGTGCGGCGGTCGCCGACCGCGAGCGAGGTGCAGGCGCTGGAGGAGGCCTTCGACGCGCTCATCCACATCAAGGTCGAGGAAGGGCAACGGCTCTCCGATCTCTTCGAGCAGGACACCTCCAGCTACGCCATCGCCGAGCTGTTCGTCGGCGGCGAGACACGAGCAGAGCTGCATCACAAGTTCGACGAGATCGTGGCGCGTCTCCATTATGAGCTGGACTGAGCCAGGCGAAAACCACACCCGGCAAACAATCGCATTTTCCCTTTGAAAAATCCAACAACCGCCCCTTGGCTTGACCTCATGCGCACACGCACTGAGTTTCCGCACGAAATCCGCGAGATCGAGCATTGCGAGCTGAGCACCCGCGACGGCACGCGTCTGGCGGCGCGCATCTGGATGCCCGCCGACGCCGAGCAGCAGCCAGTGCCCGCGATTCTGGAGTTCATCCCCTACCGCAAGCGAGATATCACTGCCGAGCGCGACGCGCGCAACCATCGCTGGTTTGCCGGGCATGGCTACGCCTGTGTGCGAGTGGATATGCGCGGCAGCGGCGAGTCGGAGGGCGTGCTGCTGGATGAATACATCGAGCAGGAGCAGGAGGACGGGCTGGACATCCTGCGCTGGATCGCCGCCCAGCCCTGGTGCGATGGCAAGGTGGGAATGTTTGGCATCTCCTGGGGCGGATTCAACGGTTTGCAGATTGCATCGCGGTGCCCGCCCGAGCTAAAGGCCGTCATCAGCGTCGCCTCAACCG
>CAYQTM010000381.1:0-2313 GCA_964420355.1 uncultured Opitutales bacterium | reverse complement strand
CCCACCAGGCAGGCGACCGCCGAGGCGCTGGGTCTGTCCAACGACTTCGTCAGCAGCCGCATCAAGGCGCTGCATGAGCAGAATCCGATGCTTGGCCACGGCGGCTGCCGCCTCGGCATCACCTATCCCGAGGTGACCGAGATGCAGGCGCGCGCCATCTTCGAGGCCGCCGTCGAGGTCAAGAAGAGCGGGGTCAACCCCAGCGTAGAAGTCATGGTGCCGCTGGTCGGCCTCAAAGCCGAGCTGCAGAATCAGGAGGCGGTCATCCGCCGCGTGGCCAAGGAAGTCACCGAGGCTGCGGGCGTCGAGATCGACTACCTCGTCGGCACGATGATCGAGGTTCCGCGTGCGGCAGTCACTGCCGACCAGATCGCCGAGGTCGCCGAGTTCTTCAGCTTTGGCACCAACGACCTAACTCAGACCTGCATGGGCATGAGCCGCGACGACTCCGGCTCCTTCCTCGATGTTTACAAAGAGAAGGAGATCCTGACCTACAATCCCTTCGCCAGCATCGACCAGGAAGGCGTCGGCCAGCTCGTCAAGATCGCCGCCGAGAAAGGCCGCAGCACCCGCTCGGGCATCAAGCTCGGCATCTGCGGTGAGCACGGTGGCGACCCCGCCAGCGTCAAGTTCTTCCACCAGGTCGGCTTGAACTACGTCAGTTGCTCGCCTCCGCGCGTGCCCGTGGCGCGCCTCGCCGCCGCTCAGGCTGCGCTCAAAGAGCGCGAAGAAATCAGCTGAGCCTGATTTCCACCCACCCACTTCAAAGCGCCTCGGCTAACCCGCCGGGGCGCTTTTGTATTTGCTGGGCGGGCAAATTGCGACATGATCTCAGCGCATGGCTTATCTGATCGTCAAGTATGCGGTGACCGCGCTCATCATCGTGATCGTTTCGGAAGTGGCGAAACATTACAATCGCCTCGGGGCGCTGATCGCCTCGCTGCCCTTCGTCACCATCCTCGCGATGATTTGGCTCTACGTCGAAAAGCAGCCCAGCGAAAAGATCGCCAGCCACGCCTATTACACCTTCTGGTATGTGCTGCCGACCCTCCCGATGTTCCTGCTCTTCCCCGTGCTGATGCGCAAGGGCGTCAACTTCTGGCTCTGCCTCGGCTCCAGCGCCGTGCTGACCTTCATCTGCTTCGGCCTCACCGTCTGGCTGGCCAAGCGCTTCGGCGTCGAGCTTATGCCGTAGTCTGAAGAATTGCCGCTGCGAAGCGGCATCATGGGCAGACACTCCAAGCCCGACATGACCCTTATGGGTTATTCGGCGAACCTGTCTGACATGACATCCGAAGTGTCTCGCGTCAAGAGCGGCTTGAAGCCGGCCTGGTAGTCGGGGTATTGAGGCTGCCACTTGAGGATTTCGTTGGCGCGCTGGGCGGAGACGCGGCGGTTGGGCGGTTTGCTCTGGCTGCCGGGACGTTGCCGTTGGGGCTGGCTCGTGGGGTCGAAGCGGGCTTCGGGCAGGTCGAGTTGCCGGGCGAGCCAGGCGACGATGTTTTGCTTGGGGGTTGGGGAGCCGTCGCAAATGTTGAAAATGGGGGATTCGAGGGGCGCGGAGTTCTCGAAGGCGGCGAAGATAGCGGCCACTGCGTCGTCGCGATGGATGAGGTTGAGGTAGGCCGAGCCATCGCCGGGGAAGACGCGCTGGCCTTCGCGGAGTTTGTCGAGGTAGAGGTGGCGGTGCGGCCCGTAGATGCCCGAGAGGCGCAGCACCCGGACACGCTCGGCCTGCGTCGCGAGCGCGATGGCTTCGCTTTCGAGGAGGATTTCTGCAGCGGGGTTCCAGGCTGTGGCATCGCTTTCGCTCACCCAGCCGCCGTCATGGTCGGAGTAAACCGAGCTGCTGGAAAGTTGCACCAGTGCGCCGATCTCGCCACGGCTCGCCCACTCGGCGATGGCTCGCGCCCCTTCCAGATAGCTCCGCCGATAGCCTTCCAAGCCGCCGCCCGCCGAGCTGACGGCGTTGAGCACCCAGTCGGCGCTCGGCTCGATCTGCGCCGGCCACGCATCCGAATCGAGCCGCGCCTGAATGCAGCGAATCCCCTCGGCTTCCAGCCCCGCCGCCGTCTCGGCATTGCGGGTCAGGCATTCGACCGCGTATCCCCGCTCGCGACAAGCCCGCGCAAAAGCCCCGCCGACATAGCCCGCTCCAAAAACAACCACTCGCATGGGGGCACACTAGCCAGCTTTTCCCATTCAGCAACCCGCCGGGTCAACCGGCATTAGAGCATGTTCTAGTGTTATGCGAGATCATTACTCCGCGCCTTAAATAGTTCCCATTCCGTCTTGAGAAAGTCGCTGAATAAG
>CAYQTM010000380.1:0-2320 GCA_964420355.1 uncultured Opitutales bacterium | reverse complement strand
CAACGGGAGCGACCCCAATCAGCGCTTCGACACCGGCAACTACCTCGGCGGCAAGGAGATGCGCATCGACGAGCTGCTCGAGCGTCTGGAGAAAACCTACTGCGGCGAGATCGGCGTCGAATACCTGCACATCCAGGACACGCCCAAGCGCCGCTGGTTGCAGTCGCGCATCGAGCCGAGCATGATGAAGCCCGAGTTTTCGACCGCGCAGAAGATCCGCATCCTGCGCAAGGTGCGCGAGGCCGAGATTTTCGAGCGCTTCCTGCACACGCGCTATGTCGGGCAGAAGCGCTTCTCGCTGGAGGGCGGCGAGACCCTGATCGCCTGCCTTGACGCGCTGATCCAGCGGATGCCGCGCCACGATATGGAGGAGCTGGTCATGGGCATGGCGCACCGCGGGCGGCTCAACGTGCTGGCCAATGTCTTTGGCAAATCCTACGAGTTCATTTTCAACGAGTTCAGCGAAAACTACATCCCCAACATGGCGCACGGAGATGGCGACGTGAAATACCACCTCGGCTACGAGAGCAGCGTCATCACCGAGGACGGGCGCGAGATCGACCTCTGTCTGGCCGCCAACCCCAGCCATTTGGAGGCGGTCGACCCCGTCGTCGAGGGCAAAACGCGCGCCCGCCAGCGGATGCGCGGCGACACCGAGCGCCGCAAGGTGCTGCCCGTGCTGATCCATGGCGACGCCG
This sequence comes from uncultured Opitutales bacterium, assembly GCA_964420355.1. Lineage (GTDB taxonomy): Bacteria > Verrucomicrobiota > Verrucomicrobiia > Opitutales > JABSRG01 > CAYQTM01. The sequence goes on along the minus strand of CAYQTM010000380.1, from coordinate 1,622 downwards.
CGATGGCGGGTCAGGGGATCGTGGCCGAGACCTTCAACTTTTCCAAGCTCAAGGGCTACCGCACCGGCGGCACAGTGCATTTTGTGGTCAACAACCAGATCGGCTTCACCACCGATCCCTCGGATGCGCGCTCCAGTATGTATTGCACGGACGTCGCCAAGGTGGTCGAGGCACCGGTGCTGCACGTCAACGGCGACGACCCGCTGGCCTGCATCTACGCGACCGAGCTGGCGCTCGACTACCGCCAGCAGTTTGGCGAGGACGTGGTGATCGACATCTACTGCTACCGCAAGCACGGCCACAACGAGGCCGACGAGCCCAAGTTCACCCAGCCCGTGCTCTACTCGAAGATCGAGACCCTCCGCGACAAGAGCGAGGTGCTCCTCGACCAGTTGACGGCCGGCGGCGAAGTCTCGACCGAGCAGGCCGAGGCGATCTCCAAGGAGTATGAGGAGAAGCTGGAGGCGGCCTTCACCAAGGTCAAAAAGGCCGAGGAGAGCCGCGAAAAGAACAGCAAGCTGATCGGCTCGACCGCCGTGTTCCAGCCAGATTACGACTTTGAAGGTGCCGTGACCAAGGTCGCGCCCGACGTGCTGCGCCATGTCGCCAAGGTGCTGACCACCGTGCCCGACAACTTTGCGATCAACCCCAAGATCGAGCGCCAGCTCAAGGCCAAATGGAAGGCCTTCGAGGACGGCGAAGGGCTGGACTGGGCCTTCTGCGAGCTGATGGCCTTTGGCACGCTGATGGTCGAGGGTTCGCCGGTGCGCCTGAGCGGCCAGGACAGCGAGCGCGGCACATTCTCGCAGCGCCACGCCGCGTTTTACGATGTCGAGACCCGCGCGCGCTATGTGCCGCTCGATAACCTCGGGCCGGATGCCGCCCGCTTCTGCGTTTACAATTCGCTGCTCTCGGAAGCGGCCGTGCTGGGCTTCGATTACGGATACTCGCTGGACTACCCGCAGATGCTGGCGCTATGGGAGGCACAGTTTGGAGACTTCGTGAATGGCGCGCAAGTCATTATCGACCAGTTCATTACGTCGAGCGAATCCAAGTGGCAGCGGGTCAGCGGGCTGGTGATGCTCCTGCCGCACGGCTACGAAGGACAAGGCCCCGAGCACAGCTCCGCGCGCCTCGAACGCTTTTTGCAGGCCTGCGCCGAAAACAACATTCAGGTGTGCAACATCACCACGCCCGCGCAGTATTTTCACGTCCTGCGGCGGCAGATCAAACGCAACTTCCGTAAGCCGCTCATCATCATGTCGCCCAAGAGCCTCCTGCGCTCCAAGGACGCGGTCTCGAAGGTGACAGACCTCACCGAAAAGCGCTTCCGCTCCATTCTCGACGACCCGCAGCAGCCCAAGGATGCCAAGACGCTCATCCTGTGCTCGGGCAAAGTCTATTACGACCTCGCCGCCTACCGCGAGCGGCACGACATGAAGCACCATGTCATCGTGCGGGTCGAGCAGCTCTACCCGCTGAACGTCAAGCTGATGAAGGAGGTCACCGGTGCCTACAAGAAGATCAAGGACATCGTCTGGTGTCAGGAAGAGCCGCAAAACATGGGTGCCTGGACTTACATCGCGCCGCGCCTTGAGGAAATCTTCGGCCAAAAAGCCCGC
>CAYQTM010000379.1:0-2324 GCA_964420355.1 uncultured Opitutales bacterium | reverse complement strand
CATCCCTTTGGCAGACCAGTTCCACTCGCTCGGCCCCTGCCAAGGCGCTTTCATGGTCTGGCTGAAGCCCATCAGCCAGTCGCGCCCGGCCTCGACCATCTCGCGCTGGCTCTGCTCGTCGAAGCTGACCACGCGGCGATACCAGAGGATGCGCAGGCTGTCGAGCCAGGCCTCGATACCGCTGTCCTCGCCGTAGCTGCGGGTGGCCGCCATCGCGCCGCCTTCGACCGAGATGGGCGCGCTGTTGCCGGGCGTGGGATCGACCCGCATCCAGCTTTGCCCGTCGAAAATTTCGACCCAGGCGTGGGCGTTGCGGTTGCGGACGACGAAGTAATTCTCCAGCGGATTCCAACTGCCGCCAGAATAGCCGACTACCACGCGGGTCGGGTAGCCGGCGGCGCGCGCGATGAGGGTGAAGGCGCCGGCAAAGAGCTCGCAGTGCCCCGCCTGCTCGGTGCGCAGCCAGTTGCAGACGGCGTCGCCGCTGCCCGCCGCGTTCGAGCGCAGGCTGTAACCGCGCCCGGCGTGCAGCCAGTCGATGATGCGCTGGCTGATCGCCTCGACTGGCACGCTGCCGGGTGCCGCGTCGCGCAGGACGGTGTCGGCGATGTCGCGCACATAGGCGCGGTCGGCGGGCGGCAGGTCGACGGCGAGCTGGGTGAGCGGAAAGTCGGTGGCATCGAGATCTTCGCGCGCCTTGCGGCGCGGATCGCGGGCGCGGTCGGTCGCGGTCGTCGCGGTGGCCTCGCTAAAGATCGCCGCCCGCCCGCGCAACACCTCGCGCTCAAAGCGATCCCCGCGCAGGCGGCTTTCGGCCTCCATCGCCGGGATCCGGTAACTGAACAGCCCGGCGGCGGTCTGGTCGAGCTGGTAATTCAGCGTCGCATCGAGCGCCAGAAAGCGCCGCTTCGACTCGAACTGCATCTGGCTGAACGACCCCAGCACCGGCAGGTGCGCGCTCAGGCCGCCTTCCATATAGAAGCGCCAGTCGCCCGCCTCGGGGTCGGGGTCGGGCAGGCGTCGCAGGGGCTCGGGCTGGTAGTTGGCGGTGGTCTCGAAGTCGCGCATCGCCTTGAGCGAGGCGGATTGAGCGAAGCGCCCGTCGTGGTAGATGTCGAGCACGAGCATCCGCCAGTAGGGGTTGGGCGGGAGCGCCGCCTGGCTCGGCACGTCGATCCGCAGCGCCACGCTGTTGTCCTGCGCGATGTCGGTGACCTCTCCGAATTCGATGTTATCGCTGAACCCCGCCCGCGCCTGGGTCTTCAGCCCGAAAAACGGCACGAGGTCGAGCTGCGCGCGCGGGATGACCACGAAAATGACCGACGACACCGCGACCAGCATGGCAAAGAGCACCCCGCCGCCGAAAACCAGCCGCAGGTCGGCCACCGCCCGCACCTTGTGCAGCAGCCGCGCCCAGCGGAAGGCCAGCCAGTCGCGTCGCTCCATCGGTGCCTCGCTCATCGGCTGGAGCAGGCAGATCAGCAGGAGCAGCCCCATCGCGAGGACGGTGTAAGCCAGCACCTGCACGATGAAGGCGAGGTTGATCGTCAGCACGCCGGTCACCACCACCATGAAGAGGGTAAGCAGCAGCAACTGAAAGTCCTCGCGGATGCGCCGATACTGCATCGCCCGGTAGAGCACCAGCAGGATCAACATCCGGCTCAGCGCCGGCACGATGTCCACCAAATGCAGGAAAATATCGACGCCGACAAACAGCACCACGCCCGGCGAGGCCACCCGCCAGAACCACCCCGGCAGCAGCCCCGGCAGGCTCGGGCGCACCAGGCTCAGCGCGATCAGCCCGACCGCCCCCAGCAGCAGCGGGCTCAGCGCCGCCGGCAAAAACGCCATCGTCCAGAGGCCGACCAGCGCCAGCCCCTGCCCCAGCAGCCACTTCAGCTTGCGCGCGTCTTCACGCGACAAGTGGGATGGCGCGTTGGCCGCCGATTCGTGCATACACATCCCGCCTCCCGTCGGGGTGAAAGGTGATGATGTCGGTGGTCGTGGTGCCGCGCTGGGACTGCCCCGGCTGGGGCTTGAGGGTGGCGAGCGCGTCGAACAGCGCGTGCAAATCCGCCAGCCCGCGCACCGGGTGCACCGGCGCCTCGTCGATCGCCCAGGCCGCCAGTTGCCCCTGCCCGAAAAAATCCTCGGCCACGCTCCCCACCAGCTCGCAGAGCCGCTCAAACTGCCCCGGCTCCGGCCAGAGGTGGGCGGCGGTCTCGACCTTCAAAGTGTAGCGCGGACGCACTCCCTCGGTGTTCTGGCGCACCATCAGCCGGCGCACCCGTGCGCTCGCCTTCCAGTGAATCTGCCGCATGGGG
>CAYQTM010000378.1:0-2334 GCA_964420355.1 uncultured Opitutales bacterium | reverse complement strand
AATCCAAACGCCGCCTTCACCGAGATTAGTGTGGATTTGTGCGATTTGTAGTTTTAATTGCACCTTTTATGGCCGTTTTTCACAGAAATTCGTGAAGAGCCGCAAAAATGCAAAAATCCGCTTATGAAACTGGGCTGCCGTGACGCTCGCGCTCGGTGGGTTGGCCTCTGAGAAACGGCTCCAGCAGCGCGGCGGTGCGGTCGGCGGCACCCTGATTGGCGCTGTGCCAGGCCTGACCGGCGGCTGACATGGCGCGGCGGCGCGTCTCGTCGCGCAAAAGTCCCTCGACTTGCGCCCGCAGCAGGCTTTCGCTCGGCACCGGCAGCGCTGCACCCGAGCGGATCAGCGAGGCCGCCACGCTCTTGAAGTTGCTCATCTCCGGCCCGAAAAGCACCGGCACACCCAGTGCCGCCGCCTCGATCGGCGTCTGCCCCTCGTGATGCGGCGGCAGGCTCTTACCGATGAAGGCGAGATCGGCGGCCTGAGTCAGCCGCACCAGCTCGCCCGTCGTATCCGCAAGGTAGATCAGGGTATAGGCGGGCGCTTGGGGCGAGCGACTACGCTGGTGAAAAGGAAAATCCTGCGCCGAGAGCATCGCCACGATCTCCTCGCGGCGCTCCGCATGGCGCGGCACCAGCAGCAGCCGCACATCCAGCCCCTGATTCCGACAATGCCGCAGCGCCGCCAAGAGCGCCGCCTCCTCGCCTGGCCAGGTCGACGACCCCAGCAAGACCAGCGGCGGACGCCCCTCGGGGTGCGTCGGGGCAAACCCCAGCTCCGCTCGCAGCGCCCGACGCGCCTCGGCATCCAGCACTGGCTCCACCCGCAGATCGAATTTCAGATTACCCGTCGCTTCGACCCCCGCCGCCTGCGTGTCCGGCAACAGCGCCCGAAACCGCTCGGCATCCGGCTCGCTCGACGCCAGCACCCGATCCAGCCCGCCGAGCACCCACCGCGCCAGCCACCCCGCCGACCGATACCGCCGAAACGACCGATTCGACAGCCGCCCATTCACCAGCACCACCGGCACCCCTCGACGCCGCGCCTGCCGCAGATGCTCCGGCCACAGCTCGCTCTCCATCACCACCGCCACATCCGGCTGAATCCGACGCCACGCCCGCGCACTGAACGGCCAAAAATCAATCGGGAAACACCCGCAAAAGCGCGCCCGCCCGCCATAATCGCCGGCGATCAACGCATATCCCGTGCTGGTGGTTGTCGTCAGAATCACCTCGACATCTCCCCTACCCTGCCACCGCTCCAGCAGCGGTGCCACTGCCCGCACCTCGCCCACGCTCACCGCCTGCACCCACACCCGCGTCCGCCCCGCCACCTTGGGCAGCCGTGGCAGATACCCCAACCGATGCTTGAAATCACGCCTATAGCCGCCCCGCTTCAGCATCCGCCGCAGATACCCCGGCCCCAAAACCACCAGCAAAAGCGGAAACAGCACTCGATAAACCCAAATCACGCACCCTTCCTACACGCCAAGCGAGCCATTTTCCATCCTCAAAAATTCATGAGCAAGCTCAGTTCTGAGTTCCGAGTTCCGAGCATGAGATCGAAGGTCGGTTCGGTCGCAGTGCTGTCTTTTTTCTCACGCAGAGGGGCGGAGAGTCGGAGAGGTGGCGCAGAGGAGTTCTGGTGCAGGAGGATTACTGCGAAAACCGTCGAACGTAGAACATCGAACATCGAACTTCTCTATTTTGCTCGGAACTCAGAACTAATAGCTCAGAACTAAAACTCACTTCCTCAGCCAGCGGCTCGACTGCGCGATGCTCCACTGATACTTGCGGGCGTGTTCGCGGATGAGGAAGGGCATGTCGGCGGTTTCGCGCAGCTCGAAATGGGGTTCAAGGGCGGCGCGGAGGCCGTCGAAGGTGCTTTCGCTGGGGCTGGCACCGATCCAGTTGGGTTCGGGCGTGTAGGCGTCGAGCCAAGTGCAGGGCGTGTTGATGACCAACTGGCCGCCGGGCTTGACCAGGCGGGGCAGGCGATCGAGAAACCGCCGTGGTTCGGGCAGGCGGCAGATCAGGTTGATCGCCAGCACCACGTCAAACTGCCCGAGCGAGTTCGGGAGCGCCTGCGCATCGCCCACCTCGAAACGGCAGCGCTCGGGGCGCACGCCCTCGGGCATCCGCGCCACCGCCTCGGCCTCGCGTCGACCTTCCACCACATAGCGATAAGGCAAGTCGCCCGCCGCCACCGCCTGCGCCGCTTCGATGAACCGCTGCGAGAAGTCGATCCCCACCACATCATCACAAAAGCGCGACAGCTCGTAGACCGACCGACCCACCGCGCAGCCCACGTCCAGCGCCCGCGCACCCGCGCCCA
>CAYQTM010000377.1:0-2346 GCA_964420355.1 uncultured Opitutales bacterium | reverse complement strand
GACCTCTTCTTCCACCCCGACTACTTCCACGAAGGCGAGCGCTTCACCCGCCCGAACCCCGACTACGCTCGCCGCGCCCTGCGCACGGCCTCCCAGCAGGCGCACTTCCATGAGATCGAGCTCCTTGACCTCGGGCGTGGCACGCCACTTCCCGGCCTCCAGCGCCGCACGCTCGAAAAATTCCTCAACATCGAATCGCAGGAGATCGAGGATGCCCTGGGCATCCTCTAAAAGTCAGAATTCAGAATTCAAAAGTCAGAATAGATTCGATTCCTGAGTTTTCAGTTCACAACATTGAGTGCTTGAGTTTTCAATCAGCTGGGCGCACGGCTAAGCACCGAAAAGATATTACTTGCGAGCGCCATTTCTGACTTCTGACTTTTGAATTCTGAATTTCTGAACGTTTTGCGTTTTACGTTTTCCGTTTAGGCAGTCAGAATGACTGCCCTACCCCGCTGCTGCACGCATGTCTCCACCCGGAAAACCCATTCGCGTTCTGCTCGTCGAAGATGACGGGAGGTCGTCTCACTATTACGAGAAGATGCTGGGCAGCAAGGGCTACCAGACCTTCCCGCCGGCGACGACGGGTGAGGAGGCGCTATGCAAAGCGCGCGAGTTGCGCCCGGATGTCATCCTGATGGATATCAACATTCAGGGCGACTGGGATGGCGTCGAGACCGCCAACCGCATTCAGGAAGAACTGAGTATCCCCATCATCTATGCCAGCGGCGCTTCGGATGAAGAGACCATCCTGCGCGCCAAGAAGACCGGCCCCTTTGCATATCTGCTCAAGCCCTTTACCAAGAAGGAGCTGTTCATCTCGATCGAGATGGCGCTCAGCAAGGCGCAACTCGAACAACAGACCAAGGAGAGCGAGAACCGCCTCGCCACCATCCTCGGGAACATCAGCGGCGGGGTGATCGCCACCAATCCTCAGGGCGAGATCGACTACATGAATCCCTCTGCGGAGGTGCTGCTCGGGCAGGTCTCCGATCACAGTCGCGGCAAGCCCCTGCACAGCCTGCTCGACCTCCGCGAAAAGGAGGACAGCGAGCCGGTGGACGACCTCGCGACGCGGCTTTACGCGCGCAATAACCAGTCGCTCAATGGTCGCCAGTTCATCTTGATGGGGCCGCACAAGGACGAGCGCCTCGTCCAGATCAACGTCTCGCCCATCTCTGGGACGCGACAAAATCTCAGCGGCTACGTCGCCGTCATCAGCGACGAAACCGAGGGCTGGCACACCGAAAACCTGCTGCGCACCCTTGCCCAGGCGCTCGAAAGTCTCGACGAAGCCGTGCTCATCACCCGCCGCAGCACTTCGGGCGAGTCGATTGAGCCGACCATTCTCTTTGCCAATAGCGCCTTCAAGCATATCTTCAACTGGGAGCCGGACGAGATCACTGGACAGTCGATCGCCGTGCTCGAAGGCAAGAAAACCGCCAGCAAATTCCAGGAGCACCTGCGCCAGAGCATCCGCAAGGGCGTGGCCTTCAAGGGCGAATCCGTCCACTACGCCAAGGACGGGCGCGAGCTGATTACCGAGTGGAACCTCTCGCCTGTGGTCAACCCCGAGGGAAAAGTAACGCAGTGCGTGGCCGTTATTCGCGACATCACGCAGCTCCGTCGGCTGGAGGAGAACATTCGGCAGTCGCAAAAGATCGAGGCGGTCGGACGTCTCAGCAGCGGCATCGCTCACGATTTCAACAATCTGCTCTCGGTCATCAACTCTTATGCCGACCTGCTTCTGCTCAAGTTCGACGAGAACGACCCCACCCACAGCTACCTCGAAAACATCCGCAGCGCCGGCCAGAAAGGTGCCGAGCTGGTCACCAAGCTGATGGCCTTCAGCCGCCGCGAGGACTCCAAGCCCGGCATCTTCGACCTCGCCACCGTGGTGCAGGACATGAATGGCATCCTCCGCCGCCTCATCCGCGAGGATATTGAGCTGGAGACCGGGTTCACGCCCGACCTCAAGCCGATCAAGGGCGATCAGGGGCAGATCGAGCAGGCGCTGGTCAACATGGTGGTCAACGCCCGCGACGCCCTGCCCAAAGGCGGCACCATCACGATCAAGCTCCACGCCGAGACCCTTTCCCACCACGACGTCGCCGACCGCGAGGACGTGCAGCCCGGCGGCTACGTCGTGCTCAGCGTGGCTGACAACGGCATCGGCATGACGCAGGAGACCCTCGCCCACATCTTCGAGCCATTCTTCACGACCAAAGACATCGGCAAGGGCACCGGCCTCGGCCTCTCTGCGGTCTATGGCATGATGCGGCGCGTCGGCGGCTTCATCGACGTCAAGAGCACGCCCAACAAGGGCACCCGTTTCCTCCTCTACTT
>CAYQTM010000376.1:0-2346 GCA_964420355.1 uncultured Opitutales bacterium | reverse complement strand
CAGTCCATCCGCGGCCCCGGCGGGGGAGCGGCAGGCGCGGCTGCGGCGAGGTGCGCGCGAGCCGGGGGCGGGCAACGCGATCTCGACACGGCAAAGCTGCGCGCGGCACTGCGTGCGGCGCCACATAACATCCGCATTGACCTGGAACCGTAACAAGGGAACCCGGGAAAGCAAAAAGGAACACACGCACGTTTGCGTGGTTTTCTTCGGTGCCGCAGCGTCGGAAAATTGATATTTTTCCGTCAATGGCAATACGACGCTGGCGAGGAAATGCGACCGGCGGATGAACGGGACAATCATCAGGGAGCGCAAATAACAGGCATACGTATCCTCTGGCACATTATAACATTGTCGGGCGGACAGGCGGATTCTTTTAGGAGGTAGGATCATGGCAGGCAAATCTGAATGCAGAAAGGCATTTACCCTGGTGGAGCTGTTGGTGGTGGTCGCCATCATCAGCCTTTTGGCCGGGCTGCTGTTGCCGGTGTTGGAGGAGGCGATCAACACCGCCGGCACCATCGAGTGCAACAACAACCTGCGCACGACGGGGCAGGCCTTTTTCATGTATACGGAAGATCATCACGGTACGCTGCCGCACCGGTACAAATCTGAAGACGGATGGGTAGACTGGTGGGATCTCATGCAGCCCTACACCAACAAATACTATGGCTGCAATGAGAAGAAATACCGCAACGATTACGGCATCTCCGGCATCGAAGCCAACCAGGGCTATTGCTCGCTGTACAACTGCACCTGGTACCTGGACACCATGCATGGCGGCGCCGGCTGGGATCGCTGCGATGTCGTACGTAATAACTATTACCACATTCTGACCTATGGCGCCAACAAGTGGCTGTGCGACACCGATCGGGACATACCGTTCATCCGGCAAGCCGAATTGAAATCCCCCTCGGACTTGATCATGGTAATCGAAAGCCGGAGCGCAACGACGGGATCCTTTGAAGGTGCATTTTTCAATTCGCGCCATGGCAGCGGCGCAGGTGTGCAGACGATGGCGCCCTGCGGCGAGATGGTCTGGCATGACGGCCAGGCGCCTGCGGTTCACAACGACGGCCACGTGGAATCCTACGGCGTCGAGGATTGCACCAGCAGCAGCTATACAAACCGCTATCAGCCGCACAACGCCCCCGAAGAGCAGGTGCGCCGGTGGGGACTCTATCTCACCCGCAGCTGGTAGGCCATGGGAGCGCCTTTTCCGTCATACAGCACCGACCGTTTGCTGCCCTGTTTTTCACAATCCCTAGGGCTGAGGACACACTTTGCCTCTTCCTAAGCTGCCTGCGGTAAGTAAATGGACCATCAGTCGGAGCGCCGGCTGCGTGTCAGCGAGGCGAAGCCGAAGCCGCGATGTGGTTCATCGTGGCAAGGCTTCAACCGGGTGTTCCCGCAAAATGATAGTCTCAATTGACCCCATAGCGATCCATGTGGCACCAGAACTGGTCCCAGCGGTCGGGTTCGCCGACGTTCGTTCAAACCGTTGGCGAGGAAATACGCCGAGGAAACGGCGACGCCACCGGAGTCGCATCTACTTGCAGAGAAAGCACTTGTCGAAATGGAGTTGGTGATGGTGTGAGTCGGGGGATTCAAGCGGTGCGGGTGGAAACTGGTTCGAAGGTATGCCAGTACCCCGTTTTCACTGGTGGCGCGGCAGCGATTTTAACCTGACAAGCTTTGCGCATCAATACGGTTTGTAGCAACCTAATAACCGGCGTTAAATGTCGGATAAGAATCTGGCGCAGGTTGACGGCCCAGGCTACGCTCTCTCCCCGGGGTGGTTTGTATTGTTGATAACACCTCTATTTCAAGAACAGGCCGGAAGTTACGCGCTTCCCGCCATGGGGAGCAAGTGACGCCATGAAAGCCAGATTCTACAACCAGTGGGTGGGTTCTTCGCGGGAGAGGCGGCTGAACGAATTGTTCATCGCCCTGCGCAGCCACTACCTCTTCGACAGCCGCTGCTTCTGGAGACGAAGCCCGGCGGGCTGCATCATGCCCAGCCCTTCAAGGGCGAACCCTGGGGCGCTGATCTCGATCGGCTGCGGGTCGAACTGGAATACCGCTACGGCGAAGCGAGTGTACGGCAGAAACCGAAGAGATGTAGCTAAATCGTTACACGGGAGGTTTGACAGCGCCCATGGGAGGCGCTATTATTTGGACTCGGGTGGATCAGATTTGCCCGCCCCCCGTGGCCCAGTTTTACTCGCCCGCCGCCAGCCCTGCCAGTATCGAGATAATGGCAACGACCACTAGTACTCCGTCACGCCTAAAGATTGCTATTCACGACAAGAAACACATGAGCATAAAGCATCATGCCGTTGGACATTT
>CAYQTM010000375.1:0-2352 GCA_964420355.1 uncultured Opitutales bacterium | reverse complement strand
ACGGCCCGAGAAAAAAGGTGCCGAGGAAAGACACGGGGATGCCCAGCGCCACGAAAAACGCCAGCGAGGGACGCAGAAAGATGGTCAGCACGATGAAGACCAGCGCGAGCCCGATCAGCCCGTTGCGGATCATCAGTTCCAGACGCCCGGCCAGGTAAAACGAGGTGTCGAGGATGGCCGCCATCTGGACTTCCTCGGGCAGGGTAGGGCGGACGCGCTCGATGTATTGGTCGACCTTGGCCGAGATGTCGAGCGGGTTTTCGTCGCCGGTCTCGCGCACCTCGACAAAGGCGGCGGGCTGGCCGTCGAAGCGCGCGATCACCTCCTGATCGACAAAGCCGTCGTTGATCGTCGCGATGTCGCCGAGACGCAGGCGGGTGCCATCGGGGCGGGTGCGCAGGACGAGGTTGGCAAACTCCTCGCCGCGATAGGCCTGCCCCAGCGTGCGCAGCAGGATCTCGCCGCCCTCCGAGCGGATCGAGCCGCCGGGCAGGTCAATCGAACTGCGCCGCACCGCCGCCACCACCTCGTCAAAGGTCAGCCCATACTCGCGCAGGGTCTGCTCGGTCACCTCAATCGCCAACTCGTAGTCGCGCGTGCCCACCACCTCGGCCTGCGAGATGCCCGGCAGCGCCACCACATCGGTGCGCACCTTCTCGGCCAGCTCCTTGAGCGTGCGCTCGCTGGTCGGCCCGCCGATCGCGATGTAGAGGATATCGCGCGTCAGCAGCAGCTCCTCGACAATCGGGCGCTCGGTCTCGACGGGAAAGGTTGAAATCCCGTCGATCCGCGTCTTCACATCATCGAGCAGGCTTCGCACATTCTGCCCGCGTTCGGCCTCCACCTGCACCACGCCCACGCCCTCGCGCGCAAAGCTGGTCAGCTTCTTTACCCCTTCCAAGCCCTCCAGCGACTCCTCGATCCGCAGGATCACCCCTCGCTCAACCTCCTCGGGCGAGGCACCCCGATAGGGCACCGTAATCGAAATCGTGTCCAGCGAAAGCGGCGGAAACAGCTCCACCTTGATATTCATGAGCGCCACCGCCCCACCCGCACAGATGACAAACATCAGCAGATTAGCCGCAACCCCATTACGCGTAAACCAGGCAATCATCTCAAATCAGATACAGGTAAGCAAACCACACCTTAGCGACAAAACCCCGGATAGCAAAATCTAGTTTCGCCTCCACCCTCCCCAAACATCGCGTCGACCGACCCATTTGCTCCTGTTCCAATAACAGCCATTTTGATCTGTTCAGACCTGCTTCGGCGGCTTGACAAGGCGGGCGAAATGCGTTTGTCTGGTCGCTTTTCTTAATTTCAGCCTCTACAGATAATGAGACCTACCTATCGTCCCTCCAAGATCAAGCGCGCCCGCAAGTTTGGCTTTCGCGCGCGTATGAAGACCAAAGCTGGTCGCGAGATCATTAACAAGCGTCGCGCCCACGGGCGTAAAGATCTGGCCGCCAAGCAGGAGCGCAAGCTTTACTACTCCTGAGCCACGGCTCGCTGGCCATGCGTTATCGGGCTCGGCAGCATTTGCGGCATGGCCATGAATTTGCACGGGTGCGTGCCGAGGGAAGGCGCGTGCACTGCGGCGCATTTATTTTGCAGATTACGACTCCGCCGGTGGCCGAGGGGCAGCGCCCGCTACGGCGTTTTGGGGTGATCGCCTCGCGGCGGGTGGGGAATGCGGTGAAGCGCAATCGCGCCAAGCGGCAGTTTCGAGAGATTTTTCGGCTGAATCAGGAGCGCTTGCCGGAGCACTGTGACGTAGTGGTTGTCGTGCTGAGCAGCTTCGATCGCTGCGGCTTTGAAGAGCTGCAAGAGCGGTATCGATCCGCGATCGAGCACCGCAAGCCCGATCTGACGCCCTTCCAATCGAAGGCGAGCGATGCGCACTGAGCCGCCATCCAGCCGGAGGCGTCGCTGGGCGATTCTGCCGGCGCTGTTCTTGATACGCGCTTATCAATTAGTGCTCTCACCGCTCAAGCACGCGCTGCTGGGTTCCGGGGCGAGCTGTCGTTACCTGCCGACCTGCTCGGCTTATGCCGCCGAGGCACTGCGACGGCATGGCCTTTGGCGCGGCGGCTGGCTGGCGGTGCGCCGCATTGTGCGCTGCCACCCCTGGGGCGGCTCCGGGCACGACCCGGTGCCGGAAAGAGCGGATTCATGCAAAGCGATCAAACCCCAAGACCCGCCTCAGTAATGCTGCAAATGCTGCCTGTATTATAGGGTCTGTCCCAAAAAGTGGGTGACCGGTTTGATGGATCGAGAGTGGATTTGTAGGAAATTTCCAATCCGACTTGTTCTTTTGCCCGCTGACGGCGTTGCTCCTCAGTCACAGATTAC
>CAYQTM010000374.1:0-2354 GCA_964420355.1 uncultured Opitutales bacterium | reverse complement strand
GGGCCGAATCTCCCCGTTTCCTTTCCTGTCGCATCCAATCGAACAACGAAGCACGCCAGAACTCCCGTCGTTGGCCCATTGCAGCACAAGCGCCGCCGGACCGGGCTCGGCCGAAGCGCGATCTGAATCCAGTTTTGCTGCGATTCAGGAATGCAAGACGATTCGCCTGGCCGGCGGCGCCAGGCTTTCCGCCCACAGGCCGGGGTGATCCTGGCGCGCCAGGGGCTGTTGGGTGCGAATACCCCATGAAAGCGGGTCAGATTCAGGCGGGGCGGCGGAACGAGCGCTGCCAGCCACGCGATGAAATCCAGCGGCTCGAAGATCACGTGGGTCGTCCCGTCGCGGGAATAACCCTAGCTTGTCCCAAGTGGACAAGCTTCGGGCTTTCATTGAGTTTTCTGAACGTTGATCCCGAGTACACCAAAGTTGGCAATAACTCACTTTCTATTCCTTGGGGTCAACAGCCTCAAACGAACTCTCATCGGCGAGATCAAAACTCCAGCTTTCGACCACGGCGTTTAAACGAGTCGCCGCAGTGAGCGGGCCATCCGGTGAAACTTTATGATCATTGTCGGCTTTGCCATCCAAGCTGACGAAAGCGTTGGTTTTTTCCGAAGCGGGGTCTTTTACATCTGAGACCGCAACGAGAAAGCCCATGCGTTCTCCCAAAACCATAAGCTCCGGTACTCTTAACTCTGTGGGATCGGACTTGTGCTCGCGGAGAGAAACATTTTCTAGCGGCGCGCCGATGCGTGCTTTTTTCCCGGTTCTCATGACCGAGTCTGGATAGTTGAGAGCCAATTCTGCAGCCTGATTTTCGACGGCTTCCATCCACATCAGGGCGCGTTCGGAAGACTCGTTCTCCGCATAGTCGCAAACCATCGCCCAACAGTCGGTGGAGTCACCGGTCTGAATGTTGTGCCGCACAGCCTTCACGATTTCGCCGCGCTCGCAATTCGCCAAATCGTCAAACTTGAAATTCATCATGCTCCTTTTGGTGTCGTGCATTTCGAACTTTTCAGTGTAACGAAGATGTCGTCACGCTGCCTGCTCTGTCCGGCAAACGGAAAAGATTCAATCGCTGCCAGGATGCGCTTAATGACGGCAAAAAAAGCCTTGTGCCGCCGAAACATTCGCAAGGCCCTGATTTTCTTGGCTCCCCGGCTCGGATTCGAACCAACGACTGAGCGATTAAAAATCAAACACCAGGCCAAATACTGCCATCGGCTATCCAAACTATTGATCGAGCAGGCTATCGAACGCTCCTGAATCGCAAGCGAACGCGGATCATTGCTGATCTTGAAGGTCTTGAGACGGTGCGGCTTGAGATCGGCTGCTGCCCAGATCTGCCGGATTTGCCAGGGCGTGACCCCAGCATACTTGGCCATCAACATGATGCTCCAGCGCGTCGACTCATGCGGGACCCGCTCTGTCGTCAGCTTCAGGACGCGCTCGACGGTCTTTTTGTCGATCACGCTCGGGCGTCCTGACCTTCGCTGATCTTCCAGTCCGTCGAGCCCGAATTCCTGGTAGCGGTGAACCCACTTGTACACGGTCTTGCGTGAGACTCGATGCGCATCAGCCACGGCTGTAGGCGAGTGCCCATCGTGCAGATCCAGCAGGATTCTGGCGCGGGTCGAAAGACCCTGGCGAAGCGTTGTGGAACGAAGCCAACTGTTCAGCGCACGGCGGTGTTTGGCAGGCAGGGAAACCAAAGAATGGGATGCTGTTGTCATGCGCTCAGCAGAGCAAAAAAGCATTACTGTTACTTAACTTTCCGCATGGCCCACTAGCTGCCTTGCAGATCGTCATGCGCTCAAAAGGCCAGCAACAGGCTTTGGCCTCTTTCCTTTTTGGGATTCAGTCCGAAAAATAAGGCGTCGGGCTTATAAATCCGGGACATTGTCGAGCCGAAAAAAAGAGATTCGCACATCTCATTTTCTCCCAGTGAGCGCTTCAACATCGGGGGCTTCTTCCTTCTGCAACGTCTCAAATGAGAAAACGGATGACGGGTTGATCGCTAGCAATTCTTCAAGCGAGTCTTTACTGTCCAATCGACAGCTGCCTTCATTCTGAGTGGTCATCAGTGCAACTCGGGCTTCGTCTCTCTCATCTTGGACCAGATAGACATGGACAATCGCTATTTCCTTCAAATGTAACCCCGTCTGGAGGAGAAACGAAAGAAATCTTTCATCGAACTCGTTTAGACCTCGGTAGTTTCCTTGCTCGTCATAAGCCAACGCGATCATTTCCGACGCTTAAGGAAGGTCTGAATAACCGGTCATTTTCTTCGGTTGAGCTGGCCGGCGAGATCTGAACGTGATTTCCCCGACTTTCTGTTTCCATTTGTGGTC
>CAYQTM010000373.1:1303-2358 GCA_964420355.1 uncultured Opitutales bacterium | reverse complement strand
AATGGTCATTTAGGAGAAGAGGTCTGGGGCGTTTCCTGCGCCCCAGACCGGATGAACGAACTACTTATTTTTGGCCGTCGCCGCCGCAGCCAAAGGTGTTTCCGGGCAGAGCCGCCGCGCTTTTTTGCGGATGGTCTGCACCGCTTCGATAAGCTGACGGAGCTTGCCAGCAGGGTTCTTCTCAAAATCCGGATAGGCATAGTTCAAAAACTCGAAGCCGACTCCGTCTTTTTGGAAAGCGGGGGTTACCCGAACCGCTGCGCGCCGCACCTCCTGCGGGAGAGCGTCGAGGTCACACACTGCCCGCAGTTGCTCCTCGGCTGCGGCCTGCGCGGCTGCGCCAACTGCTTGCCAGATGTCGTATATCGCGGCGCGCAAATCCTCATAGACGTGCGGCATCTGCGCATACACGGCAGCGATTCGCCCCTCAATCTCGGCGAGACCTCGCGGGATCATAGTGAGTTGGGCTTCGTATTTCGCCAGCTCCTCGCACTTTTCGGGATCTTTGAGCGCGCCTTCGGCGATCATCGCCTCGACTTTCGCATGAAGTTCTTCGAGGCGGTTCTGGGCAAGAGCAGCCCGCTTTTTGAGCGCGTCTTCCACGCGCAGCAGCTCCTCTGCTTGGATTATCAGTCGATCGATTTTCATGTCTGTAAACGGTGGTGATGGTGATGGGTAAAATTCAGTTGAGGTCGCGTTGCTGAGCCTCGGTAACGAGCCTGAAAACTTCTCCCTCAGCAGTTTCGAGCGCGGCTTTGATGGCGGCCTCTTTTGCAATCGCGTAAGTGTGCTTCTCGGCAAAGAGTCCGGGAAAAAGCTGCTGGGTCATCCGCTCCATTTGCTGCGCGATCGCTTCGATGCCCTCGTCAATGAGCTGCTGGGAAGCTGCCTTGACGGCGGCCTCATCGCCCTTGTCGAGTCCGGCCTCTTCGACCATCTTTAGCAGCTTCGCTTGCAGTTCCTTGATGCTGGTCTGCGCGGGGTTGTCGTTGCCCGCGCCGGGTTCGTTTGGATTTCGGATGTTCATTTTTAAATCAGGGTGTCGGCGAGGTCGC
>CAYQTM010000373.1:0-1293 GCA_964420355.1 uncultured Opitutales bacterium | reverse complement strand
GGTCGGGTGTGCGTTTGTAGAGCAGGGGAGGGGGGGGGGCGGGGGGATCGCGCGGGGGGGTGCGCTCGGGGAGGTGGCGCTCGGAAAGCGGCAGGCGGAGGCGCTGGGCGTCTTGGGCGGTGGGGAGGGCGCGGAGGTCGTCCACGTTGGCGGGCGGCGCGAGCTGGATATAGGCGAGCGGGCGCGTGCCCGCGCCAAAAGTGTAAGCGATCAGCGGGCGCGCGAGGCCGGTCTGGAGCGCCGCGCTGACGAAGCGGCAGTCATCCCGCAGGAGCAGGTCGGATTCGGCGCGCTGGACGCTCGCGCCGGTGCTCGCCGCCGAAAGGGTCGAGAGGTCGCTGCCCCGCCAGAGCGCGGCGATGGCGCGATCCATCCGCTCGACCAGTGCCGGGTAAGGCAGCTCACCACGCCCGCGCAGGTCGAGAACCTGAAGCTCGCTCGATTGCGAGACCACGCCCGCAAACTCGGCGGCCAGCGCGGCGACGGCTTCCTCGGCGGCCTCCCACTCGGGCGACTCCACGGCGGCGGCGGTCTTGGCCAGCAGCGCGGGCATCCCGTGCCGCTCGCTGTAGGTCAGCCAGTCGCGCAGCGGCATCGTCTTGTAAAGGTAAGCAATCGCGGTCGCCTTCATCAGGGGCGGCAGGTCGCTCGCCGTCACCAGCCACCCGCCCGGCTCCAGCGCGAGGCTGCCCGCCTCGCTGCCGCTCGGTGTAAAGCGCAGCCGTCCGTTTTCCCGAACAAAATGGCGCAGGGGCACGTGACGCAGCTCAGCGGTGAGCGGCTCGCCGGACTGCCAGATGATCTCATGCACAGTGTAGCGTTGACCCACTGCGCCCATCATCTGCCTGACCAGCGATTCAAAGCCGCCGAGCTGGTTGAGGTCAACCGCGTCAGTCACGGTGACATTATTGAAAAAGTGCTGCAAGGTGGCGCGGTGCAGGGCGGCCTCGGCCTCCTTTTCCGGCGGGAGCGCCGGACTCTGGATCGACCACTGGCAGCGGGCGACCGCCGCCTTGCGCTTGCGGGCGACGGTGGCCACCACGTCGTCGCGCTCCTCGATCTCCGTCCACACGTCGGCCAGACTCCGCAAGTAGCCTACCTCCCACTCGCGCAGCCAGGCGGTCAGTGCCTGCGGCGAGAGCTGACGCAGCGGCGCATAGCCAGCCCAGCGGCTTTTCAGGCCGAGGCTTGTGGCGATCTGGCTGGTGGTTTTCACGTTATGAAAGTCCTATGTAGGTTGTGTGACGCTTGGCGACATCAAAGATAATGGCTTGACCCTCAGCACTTTCGAGG
>CAYQTM010000372.1:0-2364 GCA_964420355.1 uncultured Opitutales bacterium | reverse complement strand
GACGGGCGCTCATTGGGTCTCGACCTCCGCCGCTGCATCCTCGCTGGTCTCGCCATCGCCACCGCCGATGCCGGGAATCAGCCCGCCCATCGCGCCAAAAAGGCGTCCTAATCCAATACCCACGGGTGGCGGCGGCTCGTCGTTTTCGATGGAGGCGATACGCTCGCGGGCGGCCTCAGCGGCCTCCGAGTTGGGTGCCAGCGTGATCGCCTCATTATAGAAGACCAGCGCGGCGGTCTCGTTGCGGCGGTAGCGATGGTAGAAATCGCCCATAACGAACTTGCTCTCGCCAATGGTGTTCTGCATCTCGGCCAAGCCCTCTTCCGCCTGCACGATCTCCTCATCGTTGGGGAACAGCACCAGATAGTCCTCGTAATAACTGATCGCCTCGCGGGTGGACGCCTGGTCGTAGGGGGCACCGCGCACCAGTCCGGCATAGACATCGGCCAGCATCAGGTAAGCATCCGGCGCCAGCATGTGCTCGGGATAAAAGCTCACCGGCCGGTCGAGCGCATCGATGGCCACGTCTTCCTTCTCCTGCTTCTCGGCGATCAGCGCGATATTCATCAGCGCCAGCGGGGCATACTCACTGTAAGGCGCGTTGGCAATCACCCGCTCGAAGTAAATGCGCGCCCGGTCGAGCGGCCTTGGGATGGGAATCACCAGCAGCAGACGGCGCTTGCCCTCGGCCAGAATCGTCGCGATCTCAAACTGCTCGCCGATCACCCGCGTGAAGCCCTCATAGTCAGGGTAGCGGGCAATCGTGCGCTGGCAGAGGGTAAACGCCTTCTGATAATTACCCCGGTCGGCCGCGATCTTCGCAATCTGGAACTGCGCCTCGGGAGCGGGCACCGTGCGCCGCAAATCCTCGACAATCTTCTCGTAGCGATCCTTGGCCGCATCCAGCCGACCCTCGGACTGCAGGCGCTGTGCCTCGGCAAACAGCTCCTGCGCCTGCGCCTCTTCCTCCGGCGTCGGCGGCTGCAAGACAGGCAGAACCTCCCGCTCTTCACCCCAACTGACCGGATTCCACCACTGCGCCCGCAGCGGCAAACCCGCAAATAGCATCGCAGCCACAAGGGCGGCACCCATGAATCGAGCAGTCATCCCAAGGTTATCGCCCATCCCCTGCCGAATATCAACCTCAAACCTCGATCCGCCAACCGGCAAGGTGTAATTGCGAAAGTTGTCACTCAAGCGGCGGCTTGTAGTTCTTGCCAGTAGGAAATTTTCCTGTTGATTGGCTCTGCATACCCTAAGCCTCAATCCGTGAGAAAAATCGCATGAAAAGATGGAAACTGTTGGGGTTCAGTGGCTAAAGCAGCCTTGAACAAAAAAACAGAAACACCCAACAGGTGGCAAGATGAAGCGACTAAAACGGGGAAGAGGCAAGGAAGAATTGAACGGCACGGGCACCAAACTATTTGTCAACCAATTTAACGGGACATTACATTTCACTTCCCTCAACCGGCTAAAATTAATAGAAATCACGCCGGTGGGTTCCCACACTAATGGAGTCGACTGTTCTCAGGCTTTTAAATGGGGAACAGCTCTACATGAAGAAGCAAAAGCCCAGCCGATGCTCGGGCAAGGGCTGGGCAAACTTGTAATACTCCATGAAAGAAGTCAGACAGTGCCTAAATTACAGGTGATCGTATTCGCCGTTACGAACCTTGGCCACCACGACATACGAGATGCCGGTTTCCTTGGCAACCTTGTTCATAGATTTGCCACCCTCGATCTGCGCCTTTAGCTGATCGCGGAGCTGGGGGGTCATCTTGGTGCGAGTACGGCGGGTCGCCTTCTTCGCAACCTTGCCAGTTAGCCGGATATTGTAGCGTGCGATCAGCGCCTCGACCAACTCCTTGGGAGTCTCAAAGCCGCTCTGCTCAACGATCTCGTCGAGCTTCTTCTCACGCTCTTCCTGCTGGGCTTTTTGGCGTTTTAGATTTTCTTGAAGCTCGGCAATGTGTGCCTTTTCTTCTTCCAGTTTTTGTAGTTCTTCTTCGATGTTCATAGTAGGTTCAGCTAGCAACTAACAGTGGTGAATAGCAATGTAGTAAGGCATCACTCATAAACATTGCAAGTCGATTTTTTTATTTTTTATAAAAAAACACTTAACCGCTGTTGCTCTAGTCCGCCAAAAAAAGAGAGCGCTGAGTGCTGGACTTGCGCTGCTTTTAAGAAATGCCCGTCATTGCAAAGCGCGCCTGCCATTTGCACGAACTGGAAGGGCTATACTTCTCAGGCCGAAACATTTTCGGAGCGTTAAGGAATCCTCTATCGGGGATGTCCCAAAGGCAGCTGAACCTTAGGGCTTGTCAGCAAATAAGTGTAGCAATCCGACTTGTTCTTTTGCCCGCT
>CAYQTM010000371.1:0-2368 GCA_964420355.1 uncultured Opitutales bacterium | reverse complement strand
CCGTTTGCTGCCAGCCATCTATTGTTTTCGATTTGTTCATTCAGTGCCCAATCCCTTCTATGGCGCTCAGAAATCCGCTCAACTACCAATATCCAACTTTCACCCAAAGAAGATAGCGGTTGAGCATACTCTGATATAGAAACAGTTACGAACAGGGGCATTATTGTGGGTGAACGCTCCATTCCAACGCTGTCTTTTACAAAATAAGGGCGAAAATGTACAGATGGAGCGATCCCCTCTACAGCATGTATGTAGAGTTCCACAAGCTCGGGTTCACTCTTCATCCACTCATCGATTAGCTGGGGGCGAATCGCAGATACCACTAATATAATCTGATCTTCGGAGAGCAGTGCTTCTGCTATTGATAGGCTTACCCTAGAATCTCCAGTATACCCATAGCCAGAATGCGTATAGATGGATATTACAACCACAAAAATAAGAATATATTTTTTCATAAAGTATAAATTTATATTGATCGGTTGATACGGAGTTCGATTTTGTTGTATCGGACGTTTGAGTAGTTTGGGCTGCGCTGGGCTCATTGGCAAGGGCAGTTCTTCGGATATGTTGGTGGCTTTGAACGCGGCTTGGTGGGGCGGGGGATTGGGCTTGGGCAGGGCGGTTTTTTGCCGACTTTAGAGGGGCGCACTGGGGTGATCGCCCGGTGAGTTTATCTATGCAGGAGGCAGACACAGTTTCGCATCGGCGTCATATCGGCATGCGCACGGCGTTTGCGCTATTGCTGCTCTTGCTGCTGGCCGGGGCTTGCTGGTGGGTTTATCAGCGGGAGGCTCACCGCATTCTGGCCGAGCGGCGGGCGGCGGTTGATGCGCAGTTGGCCGAGGATATGGCCAACATCAGCGGCGAGCTGCGCGGGCTGGCACGTGAGATCAACCTGCTCCACATGTCGAGCCGCATCCAGAGCTATGTCGAGGGCGGCTTCACCGATGAAGCTCGGGTGATCGACTACATGCGCGAGGTCAGCCAGGCTGTGCTGGTGTTTCAGCAAATCCGCGTGCTCGATCTGCAAGGGATGGAGCGGGTGCGGGTCGATTTGATCCACAACGAAGCCGTGGTATTGCGCCCGGAACAGCTTCAGGACAAGTCGCAACGCGACTACTTTCAGCAGGGTCTGCAACTTGGGGCGCATCAGTTTTACCTCTCCAATCTCGACCTGAATCAGGAGCGTGGCAAGATCGAGCGCCCCTTGAATCCCGTATTTCGGGTGGTCATCCCAGTGTCAAATGCTCAGGACGAAGTGCTCGCCTTTACGGTGCTCAACTTTCGAGCCGATGCCTTGTTCGAGCACTCGACGATCCGCCCTGGCTTGCGCATCTGCAACGCGAAAGGCGAGTGGCTGCTCCACCCGGACGAAACGCAGCTTTGGGGCGACCAACTGGGGCGCGAGGCGGGGCTTGCCTCTGCCTATCCGGGCTATCTGGAGGCGCTGAACCGAGGCGAGCCGCTCACCCGCGAGTCGGCGAGCGAGGGCTACCTGTCGGCGGACTCACTGCGCCCGACTGAGGTGTTGCAGAGCTGGTTTGCCGAGTTGCCCAGCCATGATGCCCACGCGGATACATTTGTCGGCGGCGAGGTCTGGCACTTGATCGAGCACGACAGCGCAGAGGAGCGGGCGGCGGCGCTGGCGGGCTTGCAGCGCAATACCTCGCTGGCCTTTGGTCTGAGCGCGCTGCTGGTCTGCGGCATCCTTTTGTCGCTGCATTTTTACTGGGAGACCCACCTGCGGATGCAGTCCGAGCTGGAGGAGCGCGAGGCACGCTATCGAGCCTTTACTGAGAACATTCCGGGGATGAGTTTTCAGTGGGTGCAGATGCCGGGCGGAAAGGGTTATTTTGACTACGTTACCTCGCGCTCGCTCAAGGTGTTCAGCATCTCCAGCGAAGAGCTGAAGGAGGACTATACCCGAATGGGGCTGAGCCTCGAAGACCGCGAGCGCTGGGACGACTCCTTCGATGAGGCCGCCGCCGAGATGCGCGAGTGGTCGCTCCAGTTCGAGGTGCACCCGCCGGACTTCCCGCCCATCATGGTGCAGGGCATCGCCATGCCGCGCGCCCAGGGCGAAGGGCGGGTCATCTTTGACGGGCTGCTCATCGACATCACCCAGCAGATGGAAGTGCAGGCGCGCCTCGAAGAAACGCGCGAGATCATGCTCAAAGCCTTCTCGATGGGGCAGAGCGGCAACTGGTATTACTGCCCCGAAACCCGCGAGTTTTACATCTCCGAACCCCTGCTCGAAATGCTCGGGCTGAGCCGAGACGAGGCACCCACCACGCTCGAAGCCTACCGCAAGCTCGTCCACCCGCAGGATCGCGAGCGCGTGACGGCGGCCATCGGCGAGGTGCTGTCC
>CAYQTM010000370.1:0-2377 GCA_964420355.1 uncultured Opitutales bacterium | reverse complement strand
CCGGCCGGCCGCGATCCAGCGGCGGGAGGACGGGCGGTACGCCCGCGGAACGCTCTTCATGCGCGAAAGCGAGGGACGGCGCGGCCACCAGAACATTACTTGGCGACAGCTCCGCATGAGCGGCAACACCATCGCCAACGGCAAGCACGGCTGGTATAATCCCTACCACGACCTCGAAGAGTGGGACATCTCGCACAAAGCCATCGTCTTCACCTTCGACGGCAACCCCCTGCGCGGCATCCGGGTCGAGGACTGCGTTTTCGACGGCTGGCGTGGCGAGGTGCTCTACAAAGGCGGGAGTCACAACGCCGAGATCGATATTGTGCGCACCCGCATCTCGCAGTCCAACGCCAGCGCAATTAGTATTTCGGGCAGTGTGACGATCGAGGATTGCGAGGTGTTCGACGTTTATAACGGGGTGGAGAATTTCGCGCACGATGGGCAGTTCACCGTGGTGCGCAACAGCGTGTTCGACATCAACCGCAATCAGGGGCGGCGCTCGGGCGATTTTGGGATCGTCTATCTCGGCGAGCCCAAGGGCTATCTGCGGGTGGAGAACTGCGAGATCCGCAACTGCGAAAAGGCCGGGATTTTTCTGAGCGACTTCGCGCATAATGTCGAGGTGCGCAATAACGTTTTCGAGGATTGCCTCTGGGGCGTTTACGCAATCTACATGAACCTCTACAAGCGCCCGGGTGCCTTCAACGACATCCTGATCGCCGACAACACTTTTCGCGCGGGCGACCGGCGGATGGACTTCGCCATCCTCAGCGGGGTAGGGGGCGACATCCCGGCGGACAACTGGGTGATCCGCGACAACCGCGTCGAGCACGGCGACGGGCAGCTCGTCCACATGTTCCTGCGCGACAGCCATAGCGGGCCGCGCGCAATGCACCGCGTGCAGCTCATCGGCAACCAGATTCCCGAGCAGTGCCACCTGTTTTCGGGCGAGGGGCCGGTGCCCGACATGCGCGAGCAGGCGGTCTGGCGGCAGAGTTTCGATATTTACGGCGATACGGTCGAGGGCACTTACCCGCTGAAGCCCGACCACCACGGGGCGACCTACAGCGTGCGCAAGCTCGGGCGCGACCGCCAGCCGCTTACTATCGAGCACCCCGAGCACTATCCGGCGGGCTTCGTTTTCAGCCTCGAATGTGCCACCTATTCGCAGCGCCAGGACTACGCGCTCACCCTGCCGCCCGGCGAATGGAATGCCTTCGAGTCCGCGCGCCTGCTGAAAAACGGCGAGCGCCTGACCTTTCGCAAGACCGATGCCGGGCACTTTGAGCTAATCGAGGCGGCCAAAACGGCGGAGTAGCGCGTCCTCGCTTGCAAAATGGGCGGGCTGGGTTTTGTATGGGTGTGAACCTATCTTGTTATGCTCAAACCTGCCGGACGCGCCCTTATTTACTACGGATTATTCCTCATCGCGATGGGGCTGCTGGCGGCCTTTGTCCGCCCGGAGACAGGGCAGATCGGGTTCAATCCCGAGGCCAGGACGGCGATTGTGTCCGGCTCGATTGCGGGCGGCATCTCGATTGTGTGGGGTCTGCTGGTGGTGGCGAAGGGGATGGCCTGGCCGCTGGTGGGCGGGCTGATTACGAGCGCGCTCTTTCTGGCGGCCTTCTGCTGGCGGGCGACGGTTGGCTGGATGGACTTTGCAGGCGGCGAGTCGGAGAAGTGGTTCGCGGCGACCCTCATTACTGTGATGGCGGTGGTCAGCGCGGTCATCGTCGTGCTGCTGGCTCGGCTGGTGCGCCTGTTGCACAAGCTGCCGGAGGAAAAGAAGGACATGCTCCGTCAAGAGCGCCCCTAGCCTCCGATGCGCGGTGCTCCGACAGAGCCAGTCCGCCCGGTGCGGCGCGAGCCTTGGCTGGGTTTGAGCGGCGGGATGGGCTGCGGCAAGTCGACGGTCGGGCGGATGCTGGAGGAGGCCGGTTGGGGGCGGCTCGACACCGATGCGCTGGTGCACGAGATTTACCGCTGGCCCGAAGTGCAGGCGGCGCTGCGCGAGCGCTGGGGCGAGGCCGTCTTCGATGCCGAAGGGCAGCCCGACCGCAAGGCGATTGGCTCACGGGTATTTGGTGAGGTGGCGGAGCTGCGCTTTTTAGAGGAGCTGCTGCACCCGCGCGTGCGCGAGCTGTGGCAATCGCGGATGCAGAGCGACCCAGCGCGCCCTTGGGTGGTCGAGATTCCCCTGCTTTTTGAAAAGCGGCTCGAAGCGCACTTCGACGCCACCGCTTGCGTGCTCGCCAGCGAGCCCGTGCAGCTCGCCCGGCTTCAGGCGCGCGGGGTCGATGCCGAGACGGCGCGCGCCCGCATCGCCAGGCAGATGCCGCTGGCCGACAAAGCCGCCCGCGCCGATTACGTCCTCTCG
>CAYQTM010000369.1:0-2378 GCA_964420355.1 uncultured Opitutales bacterium | reverse complement strand
GAGGTCGGCGGCGTAGTCGGCAGCGATGCGGTTGGGCGCGAGCACCTCGAAGTAGTCGCCCTCCTCGAAGACCGCGCCGCCGGGAACGCGCTGCCCCGACAAGCCCGCCGTCGCCACGAGCAGCAGCCCGACCAGCGCCAGCAGCCGCTTAAAATTCCAGCAACAATACATCATCCTGAATCGATATCGCCAGCGCATCGTCGAACGCCCCGGCCACTTGCTGCCCTTCATCCGAAGTCAAAAACGCGCTGGCCATCCGCTGCACAATCAGCTCGCGCAGCCCCGGAATCGGCGGCACTTCCGCGCCTCCCAGCAGCAGATCTTCGATTTGAAAAGCGTTATTTTCCGTAAAATGGCCGCGCACGATCAGCCGATAATCCTTCCGCTGATTGACCGCCGCCAGCTCCATCGGCATCGACACATGCAGCCGCCCCTCGCCGACAAAAAAGTTGGGCAGCCCCGGCACCACGGTAATCGCCCCATCTTCCGCCCCCTGCGGACGCGAAAAGCTCCGGCGCATCCAGGTATTCATCTCGCCGGCAGTCAGCCGCAGCCCGCCTTTGCGCCGCTCCAGCATCGCCTCGCGCCCCGCCTCCCAATCCGCGCCGCCGGTATCCGCCCCAAAGACAAAATACGGGCGCTCGGGCGCCGCCGGTAGCCCCAGCAGCCGATCCTCCGACTCCAGCGCGCTCTCGGGCAGCGCCGCCGAGCCTTGCGCCTGGAGCATGGCATACTTTTGCGGCGCCAGTTGCGCGGGCTTCTGGTTCATCTGATAAATGAAGCCGAGAATCACCCCGACCGAAACCAGACACAGCCCAATAATGAGCGGGCGCGCGTAGCCGGGGTGGGTGTCGTATTGGGTCAGAGCCATGAGGAAAAGTCAGATGCGGTGGGTGCCGACGCGCCCCAGAAAGACAAAAGCCACCGTCGCGTAGGCGATAATAGAGAGGAAACCGAGGAAAAAGGCAAAGCCGAAAAGCGGCAACAGCCCGAGCGCCAGCCCCAGAAAGACCAGGGTCGGCACAATAAACCGGTCGCGTGCGGCGTTCATCATGCGCAGGATCAGCCCCAGCTCCAGCAGGTCGCGAAAGTTCTGCCGCATCGCATAACGGTAGAGCGCCGTCGCGAAAAACGAGGGCGCAAAGAGAAAGGTCACCGCCAGCGGTATCCAGGTGAGGATGCCGATGACGTGAAACGTAATCACGCCCAGCAGCAGCGACAGCCAGTAACCCAGCAAAATCGGCAGCCAAAAGAACGCCGCCTGAATCGCCAGCACCTTCAAGCCATCGACAAACAGCGTCCCCCAGTTCGCCCAATCCGGCATGTGAAAGTTGCCGCTGCGCCGCGCCTGCACCTGAAAGCGCAGCAGATACCCCAGCGCCACCAGGTTCAAAATCGGCACGAAAGAGATCACCCCGCCAACCGCCAGCTTTTGAGGCCAGCGCCTGTCCTCAAACAACCGCTCGCAAACCTCCTCAAAAGTCGGCATCTTCGCATCGCCCATACCGGTTATACATACAGGCATGTTCGCCAAATTCCAACACCTATTTCAGGGGCGCGCGTTTCGCATGTATGACAAACAGCCTTGAGCCGTCTGGCTTTGTCGGCTTATATCTGGGTTTTATGCCCGACGCCAACGCCTTGCCCGCTCTGCGGATTTATGACTCGATGAGCCGCTCGCTCCAGCCAGTGGAGCCAGCCGATGGGAAGACGGTGGGTTTTTATTGCTGTGGGCCTACGGTTTACGGGCCGGCGCATATCGGCAATTTCCGCACCTTTGTGGCGCAGGATTTCTTTCGGCGGGTGCTTGAGCTGTCGGGTCGGCGGGTGAAGCATGTGCGGAATTTGACCGATGTGGACGACAAGACCATCCGCGACAGCCAGGCGGCAGGCGAGCCGCTCGGTGCCTTCACGCAGCGCTGGACGGAGGCGTTTCACGAGGACTGCGCCAGCCTGAACCTGCTGCCGCCGCAGATCGAGCCGGGGGCGGTCGAGCACATCGCGGAGCAGATCACCATGATTGGCCAGCTCATCGAGAAGGGGATTGCCTATCAGGGCAGCGATGGCTCGGTTTATTTCAAGATCAGCGCCTTCCCCGAATACGGGCGTCTCTCGCGGCTCGACACGCGCGAACTGCGTCATGGTGCCAGCGAACGCGCCAACAGCAGCGACGAATACAGCAAGGATGCGCTCGCCGACTTCGCCCTCTGGAAGGCGCGCAAGCCCGAGGACGGCGACAATTTTTGGGAGAGTCCCTGGGGCGAGGGGCGGCCGGGCTGGCACCTCGAGTGCTCGGCGATGAGCCTGAAATACCTCGGCAGCGGGTTCGATGTGCACAGCGGCGGGGTCGACCTGCTGTTTCCGCACCACGAGAACGA
>CAYQTM010000368.1:0-2383 GCA_964420355.1 uncultured Opitutales bacterium | reverse complement strand
TCGACCAGTCCCTGGTTCAGGCACAGTAATCCGCAATTTGCTCAAAATTGCGCGCGCTAGCCCCTGCGGGTCAACGGATGTTAATCCGGGGCAAAGCCCCTAGACTGGGAAGCCGCAGCGCGGCGATAGATTGTAGCCGTGGCGCGTAAGCCCACGGTATTATGTCTTTCTGGAAATACAGCCGCAGAGCGGCGGCAGATAGCGCTACGTAGCCCAGCTTTTTTGAGGTGCCCGGGTTACAATTTGCCGCAACTACGTGGCTTTCCCGCACAAGGCTTTGCGCAAGCCATCGCCTCCAACCGCATAATTACGGCTTATTGATAAAAAGGATTCATTTTCTTGTGGGAACGGCGACTTTTGTCATTGGCTCGCCGAGGGCTGCACACTAATCTCTTGAGAATCAGGATGAAGGAAAATCCGAGCACACTAGATCCGCCCACCAATCTGGATGAGAACGAAATCTTCCTGCCGCAGGGGCTGGTTGGTTTCCCCAACCTCAATCGCATGGAAATCCTCGTGGACGAGGAGGAACTGCCCTTCATGTGGCTCAACTCGCAGGAGGAAGAGGCGCTGTCTTTTATTGTGGTCGAGCCGGGCGGCTTGATCGAAAATTATCAGGCGCAGGTTTCCGAGAGTGATGCGGAGCTGCTCGGGTTGCAGGACGGCGAGGATGCCGTCATCCTCAACATCGCCACCATCTCGAACGGGCCGCCCAAGCGCATCACGGTCAATTTACCCGGCCCCATTGTGATCAATCGCAACACGCGCGTCGCTAAACAAGTGGTGATCGAAAATTACGAAGACTACTCGGCGCGCCATCTCCTCTACGAAGAGTCCGACGAGGGAGGGGAGGCACCATGCTAATCCTCTCGCGCAAGCCAGACGAAGCCATCGTCATTGGGGATGACATCGAAATTTGCATCACCAAGGTCGAGGGCGACACGGTGAAACTGGGCATCCAGGCACCAAAAAGCGTGCGCATATTCCGCCGCGAAGTGCTCGACCAGATCCGCGAGAGCAACAAGGCCGCCGCGGTGGCCTCGAGCACGGCGCTGCCCAAAATGCCCAAGCCCGGCGGCAACCAGCCCAAGCTCAACCAGTCGGCCAAAGCCCTGCTCAAGCGCCTCGGCAAGTAGAGCGGTCTGCCAACAGGCTTACTGCGCCGCAATTACGCAGTGGATCGCGGTGGCTTGCCAATATGTGCGCGGGCTCGCCTTGCATGAACGTTGCGCGAAATTCCCGGCGCAAAGGGTTGTCAAGTGGTCGCGAATCCGCTAGACCGTGCGCATGGAGCTTAAAAAAGACGTTCTCTCGCAGGCCGCCACCGAGGCGCGGGGTCTGGCAATTGATGGTGTGGTTGCGGCTGGCAAGGTCGGCCATCTGGGGCTGCCGCTGGGCGCGGCTGAGATCGGCGCGGTGCTCTACGGGCAGGCGCTGCGGATCAACCCGGCCAACCCGCGCTGGCTCAATCGCGACCGCTTTGTGCTGTCGGCCGGGCATGGCTCCATGTTCCAATACGGCTGGATGCACCTCGCGGGCTTCGACCTCTCGAAGGAAGATCTGGCGGCCTTTCGCAGCCTGCACAGCAAGACGCCGGGGCACCCTGAATACGGCGAGACCGAGGGCGTCGAATGCACCACGGGGCCGCTCGGGCAGGGCGTGGGCAACGCGGTCGGCATGGCCGTGGCGGGCAAGCTGAGCGAGGCGCATTTCAATACCGATGCGCAGAAGATTTTTGATTACAAGGTGATCTGCCTCGCCGGCGATGGCTGTGCGCAGGAGGGCGTGGCGCTGGAGGCGGTGGCCTTCGCTGGACACCAGAAGCTGGACAACCTGATCCTTATCTACGATTACAACGAGGTGACGCTCGACGCCCAGGCCGAGGACACGCAGAGCGGCGACGTGGTGGCGCGTTACGAGAGCTTTGGCTGGGAGGTGCAGAGCGTCGACGGGCACGACCTGGAGGCGCTGGCCGCGGCAGTGGAGCGCGCGCGCAACACGACCAGCGGCAAGCCCCAGTTTATCATCGCCCGCACCGAGATCGGGCGCGGCATCCCCGAGGTCGCTGGCACTTGGAAGGCGCACGGCGAGGGTGGTGCGGCCTTTGCCGACGCCGCGCGCGAGGGGCTGGGGCTGCCCAAGGAACCTTTTTACGTCTCCGAGCAAACGCGCGAGTATTTCGCCGAGCTGAAAAAGACGCGCGCCGCCGCCAATCAGGCTTGGGACGAGACTTTTGCCGCCTGGAAGCAGGCCAATCCCGAGAAGGCCAAGCTGCTGGAAGAGGGCTACGCCAAGAAGGTGCCCTCGACCGCCGAGCTGTTCCAGATGGTTGCCGCCTTCCCGAGCGACAAGGCCGTCGCCACCCGCGCGACAGCGGGCAAGG
>CAYQTM010000367.1:0-2392 GCA_964420355.1 uncultured Opitutales bacterium | reverse complement strand
TTGCGCGGGGTGACCAGGTAGACCGCCTGCCACTCCTCATCGGCGAACACCGTATCGCAGGGCATCGCTGGGCACTCGCGCCGGAGCATGGTCAGATAGAGGACGCGCCAGGCGATGATCATGTAGAACGCCAGCGCCGGCTCCAGACGCTCGCGTTTTTCCAGCTGCAACTCCTCGATGCGGCAGCCGCTTTTGAGCACCTTGAAATAGATCTCCACCTGCCATCTGCACAAATACCAAGAGAGCTTCTCGCTGGCCTGCTCGGCGGTCTCGACGGGAAGATTGGTCAACAGCACCCACTCCAGTGGGTCTTCGCCCGCAGGTGGATTGGGCTCGGTGGCCAAGAGCGCGGTGACCGTGACATCGACCAAGGTGCGATCGGGTCGCGCCGGCGCCTTCAGGGTGATGCGCACCACCTTGAGCTGCTGGTCAACCGTCCGTGCCTTGCGTCCCTTGGCGGGCGGGCGCTCGAAGCGGATCTCGGTGAGCACCGGGGCGGCCTCAAGTGCTGCGCGGAGTTTGCGCCCATCGCTGAGCAGGCGATCACCGTGCTGCACGCGCACCAGCCAATCGGCGCCCTGATCCGGGCAAGGCGCTTCGACGAACAGATCATAAAGGTCGCCTTCCCGATCGGCGATGTAGGTCAGGCGTGTCTCGCTCAAGCGCTCGGCCAGTTCATTCACGCGCGCGAAGCCATCGACCCACCGCACGCTCTCTTTGTCCTCGAGAGGTCGCTTGGGGTCTTTATCCGCGCCGAGGCTGCCGGGCTCGCGCGCCCAGCAGTGAAGATCGAGCAGGCCGAGCGGCACCCGATCGGGGGTCACGGCGAGCGTGGGATGCAGATACAGGCCCCAGCGGCTTTCGTAGTTTAAGGGGCCAAGCCCGGCGATGCCCTTCTTGGTGGTGTAATCCAACTCGGTGGTATCTTGGATGCATAGCACCCGGGAATGCGCACGCAGACGCGCCTCGGTGCAGGCGATATGCGGTGCCAGCACGCGCTCGGCGGTGACCGCCTCATGGTCGAACAGGCGGTAGGCGGCACGGGTCTCGTCCCAGCCGCCACAGGCGGCGGGAATACTCAGGGTGGGTTTCTCGCCGAGTTTCTCCAGCACGCGTCGGGCGCGGCGATTGAGGCGTTGATCACCCAGATGGATGCCCGCGAACTCGGCGGCCAGTGCACTCATGCCGCCACCCCCAATGCGGTGCGAAAGTCCGCGCGCAGCGGGTAGACGTGGATGGCCTTGCGCGGCAAGGTCGCGCGGTGGTGGCGATCAAGCTTGCCGCGCCCGGTGGTCTCGCCCAGAGACTGCCAGTTCGCGGCCTGGTAGCAGGTGCCAGCAAAGCGTGGCGTCTCCACGAAGGTCTCCAGCAGCACCACCGGCTCACCATAGCGCACCGGGAAGTCCTGCGCGACGCGGCGCGCGGCCATGGCTAGGATCTTCGACGCGAGGTTCTTCACCTGGACCCAAGGGAGCAGGAGAAAGCGGGCGTTATTCAGGACCCGGCCCAGATGCGCTTCGCGCGCCTGGCGCGTCCAGCCGATCCAGTGATCGCGGGCGGCGACCTTCCAGGCCGCAGCACCGAAGCCGATGGCCCCTAGCACGCCACCATCCCACTGGATCAGGTAGCGCAGTTGGGCACCGGGTAGCGGCTTGTAGCCGAGGTAGTGGTAGCGATCGATGAGTCCGTTCCACAGCCGTGAGGCACACTGATCGGACACCGGCTCAAGGCGCAGGCCGCTCAGCTCGTTGAGCTTGGCGGTCACCGCAATCGGTTCGGGCCAGACCTGCGGTCCATGCACGAGTCCCTGACCATTGCCGTTGCCTCGGCTCGGCGCCGGCCGCTCAATGAGGCCGGCGCGATGCAGGCGCAGCAGCCCAACCCGGGCGCTCATGAGCTTGGGGCGGCCTTGGACATCGCTCCAGTCCAACACCTGGCAGACCCGGCGCGCGATCTCCGCGCGCAGTGGCCGCTGCGCGTCGGTGATCGCTTGGCGAATCTGCGCCAGATCGGCCTCGTTAAACGCCCGCCCGCACAGCCGGCTTGGTATCCTCTCGTCCATCGGCTCTCGCCCCCATCAAATGTGATGGGGCGCTATCTCAGCAGACGCCGACCGCTGTGTCCAGCCCTAGTTGACTCCGGCCCCGTTGAGATATGGGTAACGATATGACCATCGGCAGCTTCCTCGTGGTCCCGAGCAATCGGCTGAAGCTGTACCTGACGGATCGGATCGGCAGTATCGGCGAGTTGGAGCCCTATTTCAGCTTGTGGCGGAACCTGACCGGCATCAATGGCGCGCTGCGGATCATCGTTGTCGAACAGGATGCCGAGAGTTTCGATGTACCCAAAATCCCGAAGGGAACCGACGGGCGAGCGCTCCGCTGACTCTCTC
>CAYQTM010000366.1:0-2416 GCA_964420355.1 uncultured Opitutales bacterium | reverse complement strand
CACACCGATCGAGAGCAGCACCATGTCGGCCTCGATCTGCCGCCCGGATTTGAGGTTGGCGCACAGGGGCTTGCCCTCGCCTGAGGCAAAGCCGTCGATGCCGTCGCCGAGCACCAGATCGACCCCGCGATCGAGCAACTCCTGCTCGACCGGGCGCGTCATCTCGGCGTCCATCTGCGGCAGCACTTGCTCGACCAGCTCGACCAGATGCACGCGCTTGCCGAGGTGGACGAGCTGCTCGGCCATCTCCAGCCCGATGAAGCCCGCGCGGACTACCAACACGGTCTCGGCCTGCTTCGCGGCGTCTTTGATGCGATCCATGTCCTGCAGGTTGCGCAGAGTGTGGATGCAGGGGAGGGCGATGCCGGGGAGCGGCGGGCGCAGCGGGGTGGCACCGGGCGAGAGGATGAGCTGGTCGTAGGGCAGCGCCTCAGTTTCGCCGCCGCCAGTGGGGCGCACCTGCACGGTGTGCGCCTCGCGGTCGATGGCGATGACCTCGGTGTTGGCGCGGACGTCGAGTTTGAGCTGCGCCTTGAGTGATTCGGGCGTCTGCACCGCCAGCTTCGAGCGGTCGGTGATCTCGCCGCCGATGTGGTAAGGCAGGCCGCAGTTGGCGAAAGAGACGTCGGAGCCGCGCTCGATCAGGGTGATCTGCGCCTGCTCGTCCAGCCGCCGCAAGCGTGCCGCCGCCGAAGCGCCACCTGCGACGCCGCCCACAATTACGATTCGTTTTCCACTTTTTTCAGAGCCGTTTTCCATAGTATCAGTGTTGATTTTTGTGATTTTGAGAAATTTATTGGGTGATTATCGCCACGACTGAGTCACAGTTTATCCTTCGCCTGCAGTGCCCAATGTGCACTGAAAGTGATGGCAAAACATCTGCACGCGCTCACAGTCGATGCTGTAACAAACCCGTTTGCCGCAGTGCCGCAGCTGGAGCAGCCCGACCCGTGAGAGCGCCTTCAGGTGCTGCGAAACAGTGGCCTGAGCGAGCGGCAGCGCTTCGACAATCTGCCCACAGGGCAATTCGCCGTGCTCCTGCAGCAGCTTGATGATCGCAATGCGCGCCGGATGCGCCAAGGCACCTGCAAACTCCGCCAAGTCCTTATAATTCGCCGCTATGTCCGCTTCGGTCGCTGTCTCTATTATCGTCATATTACGATTGACGATATTATCGTAATAATGCGATGTCAAGACATTGTTGAAATTTTTGGGAAGAACACCCGTATTGCAGTGGCTGCGGGCTTCCTGCCTGCGAGGCGGGCAGGCGTCGGGGGGCGGGGGCGGGGAGCGCCCCCGCCCCCCCCACGCGTGCACAACGTCAGTTGTGTGCGAAATCCGCACCGAAAGCCCAGCCGCCCCGGCAGTCAGAATTCGTCACAGCCGAAATCAAGCGCCTTTGATACTGACAGCCGAGTTCGAGCACCTGACCGTCGGTCTGGGTGATGATGATGCGACGGACGACCCGGCCTTCCTGAGCGATCCTTGGTGGCTTGAGGGCTGGGCAAGCACTCGCCGAAGGCAAAGCAAGTCTCGAGGATTGGGAAGTCGCCAAACGAAATTAGTTTCTGTCTTCTGAATTGCCTTACTGGGCTTGCATGAGCTCGGCGACGCGCTCTTGGTGGTCGGCTTCCTGGAGGGCGTTGATGACGGGGTCAAGCTCGCCGTCCATGATCTGATCGAGGTCGTGGGTGGTGAAGCCGATGCGGTGGTCGGTCAGGCGACTTTGGGGGAAGTTGTAAGTGCGGATGCGCTCGGAGCGGTCGCCGGTGCCGACCTGGCTGCGGCGGTTGGCCGCGTATTTGGCGCGCTCCTCCTCTTCGCGGGCGCGGAGCAGGCGCGAACGCAGCACAGCCATCGCCTTGGCCTTGTTCTTGAGCTGCGAGCGCTCGTCGGCGCAGTTCACCACGATGCCGGTGGGCTTGTGCAAAATCTGCACGGCGGAGTCCGTCGTGTTGACCCCTTGGCCGCCGGGGCCGCTTGCCCGCGAGACGGTAATCTCCAGCTCGTTGGGGTCGATCCGCACGTCCACCTCCTCGGCCTCGGGGAGCACGGCCACAGTGGCGGTCGAGGTGTGGATGCGCCCCTGCGACTCGGTGGCGGGCACTCGCTGCACGCGATGCACGCCGCTTTCATACTTCAACTGCTTGGTGACTTCCTCGCCTTTGATGAGAAAAATCGATTCCTTGACCCCGCCCGACTCGCTGGGGCTGGTCGACATCGGCCCGATCGTCCACCCGCCCCGCCACGTAGCGATACCCCCGGCCCAGGTCGGAGAGCCCGGAGGAGAAGACGAAGAGTCGATCCTCGCCGGCGAGCGCCACCCCCTGCGCCGACGCGACGGCTCCCGTCGTGAACAGATAGACGGCCTCGCGCGGTTGGAACTGTGGTCGCGGGGAGGCAAGCAAGGCCGTTA
>CAYQTM010000365.1:0-2416 GCA_964420355.1 uncultured Opitutales bacterium | reverse complement strand
AGTCCATAGAGAGGGTTTATGCTTGGGGCGGAAGAGAGGCGGGATGCGGCGGAAGCGGCTCGGTGGGTGCGCCGGGCTTGGTGGCTGATCGCGGGCGTGTTTGTGGCGCGGCTCTTGTATGTGGCGTTTTTGCCCTTCGAGATGTCGGGCGATGAGATGTATTATTGGGAGTGGGGTCGGCGGCTCGATTGGGGCTACTTCAGCAAGCCGCCGCTGATTGGCTGGCTGATGGGCGGAGTCGGCGCGCTGGCGGGAGCCTCGGCGTTTGCGGTCAAGGGGACGGCGCTGCTGTTGGGGACGGCCTCGCTGGGGTTTGTGTTTGCGCTGGGGCGGGGGATCTTCGGTGCGCGGACGGGGTTTTATGGCGTGCTGATTACGGTGGTGACGCCGGGCAATGCGGTGCTGAATTTCGCCCTGACGATTGATGCGCCGCTGCTGTTTGCCTGGACGGGTGGGCTGCTCTGCCTCTGGCGGGCGCTCGAGCCGGAGGCGCGGCATCGGTTGGGCTGGGCGCTGGGCGTGCTGGCCTTTGGGGCGCTGGGCGTGCTGGCCAAGCAGATGATGCTGGTCTTCTTCGTCTGCGCGGCGATCTTTCTCGCGCTGGGGCGGGCCGATCGGCGTTGGCTGCGACACTGGGCGAGCTGGGCGGTGCTGCTCGGGAGTCTGGCCGCGCTGCTCCCGCCGCTCATCTGGAATGCGCGCAACGAGTGGATCACCTTCACCCACACCGCCCACCACTTCGAGGCAAAGCCCTTCAGCCTGCTGGAGGTGCTGAGCCGCGCCGGCGAGTTCCTCGGGACGCAGCTTGGGCTGTTTTCGCCGGTGTTGTTTGTGCTGCTCGCGGTGGTGGTTGGGGTCGGGGTGACCCGCTTCTGGCGCTGGGAGCGCGGCGCGCGTTTTTTGTTTTGCTTCAGCGGGTTGCCGCTGGTGGCGATGCTGCTGCTCTTGCTGCGGCAGGAGCTGCTGGCCAACTGGGGCGCGGTCTTTTACGCGGCGGGCGCGATTCTGCTGGCGGGCTGGTCGACGGGGCATCTGCCGAGTGTCGCGCCGCGCCTGCGCAGTTGGGTGCGTCCGGGTCTCGCGGTCGGAGCCGCGCTGAGCCTCTTTCTCTACCTGCTGCCGCTACTGATCGAGCCGCTTGGCCTTAAGGGCGGACGCCTCGATCCCACCATCCGCCTGCGCGGCTGGAGCGCCTACGCCGAGGCCATCGACACCGCCCGCGAGCGCCATTTCGCATCGGAGCCGCCGATCTGGGTCGTCGGGCACCGCTATCAGGTTAGTGCGCTGGCCTTTTATCTACCGGATCACCCGCGCCCCTATCACTGGTTCGAGCCGGGCACCATCCCCTCGCAATACGCCCTCTGGCCGACGCCCAACGAAGCGGTCACGCCGGGCACCGATTTCCTCATCGTCCAGGTAGTGAAAACCCTCGATGACCCCGCTCCACTGCCTGAGGGACTGCACCAATCATTTGCGCAGATCACCCCACTGGAAAGCCTCACCATCCCCCTCGGCACCGACCGCCACCGCCACTACCGCCTCTACTGCGGACAGAGCCTCAAGATTACTCAGTAAATATCCTTCTGGTAAAGCGACCACACCAGCGCATTCCGCTCAGTAATGATCAAAATTCAAAAGTCGTGTCTTAAGGTAAGTCGGCAGAGGCCGTTTGGAAACAATCTTGCTTGCATCGTGATCATGAAAATTCTCCGCTGTATTCTTTCTTGCCTATCTGGGATTGGCTACCTTGCGCTCGTTTTTAGCCTCATTGCTGCCCCCGCTGGTAGGGCTGACGTCGCCAATCTCAATGACGCAGTGTATGTTCCTGATCCAGCATTGGAACAAGCAATTCGCGATAGGCTGTGGAATCACGACGGTAGCGATATCACAATCGCCGACATGTTGACGCTCATCCGCCTGTCTGCCAGTAACGCAGGAATCAGTGATCTGACCGGTTTAGAATATGCGACTAATCTTACCTACGCAAACTTGGGAAGCAATTCTATCGTATCACTCGAGCCCATCAGTGGGCTGGCAAAACTGGAAGAGCTTTTGTTAGAACGAAACCAAATCGACAGCATCGAACCCTTAAGCAGCCTGTCTTCGCTAATCCGTCTCCGCTTGGGAGGCAATCCTGATATAGATGACCTAAGTCCCATCGCTGCTCTCTCCAATCTTATTTCGCTTACCATTGACAAATTACCACTTTTAGATGAAAACGATATCGCATTGGTAGCAGGAATGGATCAATTGACCGAGTTATGGGTAGATGAGTTAGGTATTACAGATCTTTCTGTCTTCTCTGCTTTAATCAATCTCGAGAGATTTGACTTTAATCAAAACCCCGTAGAGTCCATTGAGGTTCTAGGAAGTTTCTCACACTTAAAAACCGTGCGTATGTTTGGTGTTCCAGCTC
>CAYQTM010000364.1:0-2435 GCA_964420355.1 uncultured Opitutales bacterium | reverse complement strand
GCGCAACGCCGCGGAAGGGAGGCGCGCCCTGGGTTGGCCTCCAGATGACGGGAGCCCAGCCCGAAGTTGTTGCCGGGGTTGAGGATCGGTGCGTCGGGCTGGTCGCTGAGGACGGCGACCACCTCGGCCGCTCCCAGCAGCCCGGCGCGCTGTGCTTCGAGGATCGCCCGCGCATTGCTGCCGCGTCCCGAACCCAGTATGACAATCGGAAATCCCATGCCCTATTGGAAACAGGGAAAGCCAGCGCTGGCAATGGGGAAAACCTTACTCCTGACTCGCATTACCGCTAAACTGCCGGGCGGATGGCGTTGGCGCGGTTGAGCCAGTCTTCGCCGCCTTCGAGGTTCTCGATCCGGCTGACGAGTTGATTGTAGCCCGCTTCGTCACCTTGCGCCAGAGCGTGGATGGCCAGATGGTAGAGCGCCTCGGCGCGGATGCCCGCCGCCGCGTCTTCGTTGCTGGCGACTTTTTCTAAAATTTCCAGCCCGGCGGGCGCGACGGTTTCGCCAGCGCGGATGAGCGAGACGCCCTCGCCGATCTGTGCGCGCGCTTGCAGGGGCGTGCCGGTCATGCCCTTGGCTGCCTTTTTGTAAAGCTCCGCCGCCGCCGCAAAGTCTTCTTCCGCAAAGGCTTCGTTGGCCAGCTTAAGGTGGGCGACGCCGCCCAGCGTGTGGGCTTCGTGCTTTTCGCCAAAGGCCGCGAGGCTGTCCTCGGCCAGCGCGCTCTGATAAGCGGCCTGAGTCTGGTTTTCGGCCGCCGTGCGCATCCAGCGAATGCCCTGCATGAACACGATCGCGAGAAACACCAGCCCGACCCCGGCGATCACCGGATTCTTATAGCGATCCCACAGCTCTTGAGCCCGCTCCTCGGTGGAGATGGTATCTTCCTGCTCGCTGGCCTCGACGAGGTTGCGTTCGTCGGCCTGCGGCGGCAATTCGGGTTCCTTGCGGCGCTTGTTGGTACGGTCGGATCGAGCCATCACTTAAAATTGAGAAAGGGGCGAGCATCACGCCCAGGCTCGCCGGAGTCAAGATTTTGCGCAAAACTTTCGCCGCCCGCGCGCCTACCCGTCGATCTTCTCGGCCAGCAGGGCGACAACCTCGTCCTCAGACATGCGGCGCTGCTCGGTGCTGTCGCGGTCGCGCAGGGTGACGGTGCCGTCGTCCAGCGAGTCGAAGTCGACCGTGATGGCGTAGGGCGCGCCCGCCTCGTCGATGCGGCGGTAGCGCTTGCCGATGTTGCCCGAGGCGTCGAAGGTGACCGCCCAGCGGCGGCGCAGGCGGGCGTAGAGTTTTTCGGCTTTCTCCATCAGCTCGGGCTTGTTGCGCACCAGCGGAAAGACGCCGGCCTTGATCGGCGCGATGCGCGGGGCAAAGCGCAGCACAGTGCGCTTCTCGCCGCCGACCTCGTCCTCGTCGTAGGCCGAGCAGAGCACGGCCAGCATGGTGCGGTCGACGCCCAGCGCCGGCTCGACCACGTGCGGCACATATTTTTCCTTGCGCGCCTCGTCGAAATACTCCATCGAGCGCCCGCTGTGCTCCTGGTGCTGGGTGAGGTCGAAATTGCCCCGGCAGGCGATCCCCCAAAGCTCCTGCACGCCGAAGGGGAACTCGAACATCAGGTCGGTCGTGCCCTTGGAGTAGTGCGAGAGCTTTTCTTGCGGGTGGACGTATTCGCTCAGCTTGTCGCTGGCGATGCCGATGCTCTCCAGCCAGTTGCGGCACCAGTCGATCCACTCGCGATAGACGCGCGGCCAGACCTCGTCGTCGGGCGCAATGAAATACTCCATCTCCATCTGCTCGAACTCGCGCGAGCGGAAGATGAAATTGCGCGGCGTAATCTCGTTGCGGAAGCTCTTGCCGATCTGCGCGATGCCAAAGGGGATTTTCACGCGCGTGGTGTCGACCACGTTTTTGAAATTCACGAAAATCCCCTGTGCGGTCTCGGGGCGGAGGTAGGCCTTGGCCGAGCCATCGCTCAGCGCGCCGACGCTGGTCTGGAACATCAGATTGAAATCGCGCGGCGGGGTCAGCGTGCCCATCGGCGAGGTTCGTCCGGCAACCGAAAAGACGTCGGGGCCATAGGTTTGAGCCCGCTGCTCCTCTGTCGCCTCGACCATCTCCTTAATGTTCTGTTTCAGGTCGTCCTCACTAAGACGATCCTCCGAAGGCCGGTCGCAGTTGCGCCAGGCGATCTTGGCGGATTTCTCCAGCGCCGCATAAATGTCTTCGCTCTCAATGGCGGAGACATAGCATAAAGTCCGCTCGGCGAGCGGCGTGTCGCCCTCAACCGCCACGGGTGCAAAGAATAGCTGATCCGCACGATACCTGCGCTTGGTCAGCTTGCAGTCGACCATGGGGTCACTGAACCCTGCCCCCAAGTGCCCGCTGGCCTCCCAGGTCCTGGGGTGCATGGTGCCCGAGGCGTCCAGCCCC
>CAYQTM010000363.1:0-2451 GCA_964420355.1 uncultured Opitutales bacterium | reverse complement strand
GGCCATGCGAGGTCAGGCTCGCGCCTGTTTCGCTCAGCCCAAGCGCGGCCAGCCCACCCAGCAAGTGGGGGCGAAGCAGGAATGAGGGTTTCCAAGGCACAATGCTACCCTCTAAATGGTCGACCCCGCACACCCTATCTGAACCGCGCAACTCAGCAAAATCGCCCCTATCGGTTAGCAAATCGGATTTGCCGACGTATCTGGCTGCGCTGACAGAATCGCGTTAATCGATGTGCTAAAAAACCGTAAAAATAAGGAGTTGGCCTGATTTATGATGCTGACACAACTCCCTATATCCGATATTTTACGATAACGATGTTTCATTTGCTCCACCGCTGGAGGCATCAGCGCGGTCGTTACAAGACCTTCACCTACGTCGGACCCGATCCTGGGCCGGGCGGCACCAGCTTTTTGCACCACGCCTCGATC
Source organism: uncultured Opitutales bacterium (assembly GCA_964420355.1). Classification (GTDB taxonomy): domain Bacteria; phylum Verrucomicrobiota; class Verrucomicrobiia; order Opitutales; family JABSRG01; genus CAYQTM01. Next base: position 2,022 of record CAYQTM010000363.1, on the reverse strand, counting down.
GAACGCGGAGGCGTCGGGCAGTGGCGGCGTCGCCAGCGGCGTCGTTTCTGGCTTAGGCTGATCAGCGCCGGCACCATTCTGTTCTCACTCGGCTGGATCGGCTCGCTCAGCCTCGAAGCGCTCAACTTTTTCTAAGCCGCAATTATGCAGTTGATCCGGGCGGCATGCAGGATTTTTTCACTACAAATCGCACCAATCCTACGAATCTTTTTTCGGGGTCAGGCATCCAATTGCCAGTCGCCTATATGTTGACCCAACTTTATATTGGCTCTTTGGGTCTTGGGTCTTGGCGTGAGGCCAATCAATCGGGGCTCGGCTTCGTGAGCGTGAGGAATATTTGCCCCGGCTGGTGGAGGCGCTCGACCAGACCCGAGCCGCGCTGTTCGGGGCGTTCGATGGCGGCGCGCAGGACATCGGGTGAGCCGTAGAGGGTCAGGCGTTGGCGTGCCCGGCTGGCAGCGGTGTAGAGCAGCTCGCGGCTGAGCAGCGGATGCGGCTCGGGCGGCAGGACGAGGTGGACGGCCTGATATTCAGAGCCTTGGCTGCGGTGTGCTGTGATGGCGAAGGCCGGTTCGCGCCCCGGAACCTCGGCCAGCGCCAGGCGGCGTGGCGTCTCCGCTGCCGGGAAGGCCACCTGCCCATCGGCAAGGCACAGCCCGGTGTCTCCATTCCACAAGCCAAGGCGCGGGGCATTCTGGCCGCAGATAACGGGCGTGCCGACCGGCCATTCCGCCGCATCACCCGGAAAACAAGCCTCGATCAGCCGCCGATTCAGCGCCTCGGTGCCCAATCCACCCTGTCGAAAGGGCGTCAGCACGATGCACTGCTCCAGCGAGGCCAGCGCCCGCTCCAGTTCGCCCGCTGCCACCGCCGCGATCATCGTCCGAAACTCCGCCGCCACCCGCTCGCTCCAGGCGCGCCAGCCCTCGGCACCCGTCGGCAGAGCCCGCAACTGCAAATCCGCCTTCGTCGGCGGGTCAATGTCTGTCGATTCGCTCGCCATCGCTCTCCCATGTCTAGCGATCTTCGCCCCAAGCGTCAATCCGCCGCCATCCCATACCGACAACATACCTCTTGAACCCCGATAACGCTTGCGGGTCAGCCCACCCATCTATAGCCATAAACACACGGCAACGCATGACCGCTTCACCCTAACTCGATCCCCCGCATGACCGAAAATCCCCTGCTCATCGTCGGCTACTTCGTTCTGGCCGCCTTTGCCTTCAAGCTTTGGCTCGACGACTACCGCGCCAGCCGCACCAACCCCAATCCCAACGCCCTGCCCGGCGCAACCGCCGCTCCGCGCCGCCTCATCGTCATCGGCATCGTCGTGGCGCTGGGCATCCTCGCCCTCGAAGTGGTGGGCGAATACGCGCTCGGCATCGTCGACGACCAGAGCGACATCACCGCGCTCATGCTGCTGGCGCTGCTCGCGGCCGCCTTCGTCGAGGAGCTGATCTTTCGCGGCTTCCTCGTCATTCGCCACAAGGGCAAGGCGGCGCTCATCGGCAGCATCATCGGGTTTTCACTCATCTTCGCACTCTTGCACCCCCTTTTCTGGGGCGTCGCCGAGCAACCCGAGGGCACGCTGTGGTGGCAATTCCAGCTCACTTGGGACTTCTCCGTCAAAGCCTGGTGGAGCACCGGTATCCTCTTCGCCAACTCCATTTGGTTCTACACCCTGCGCTTTGTCCCGGCCAATACCGAGCGCTCGCTCTGGCCGTGCATTCTCGCGCACTTCGCCAGCAACCTCGGCGTCTTCGTGGTCAAACTGGCGCAGGGGCACGTAGTGGGCTGGTATTGAGCGCGGCAGAAATCCTCCGCCCCGTCGCACCAATGCCCGATACGGGCACTTGCGCGGACTTCTGCGTTTAATTTTGGGCGTGGCTGGGCGATTTACTTTACTGAGCCATCACCCTTTTGTCATGAAGAAGTGCGTTGTCATTGAAGACCAGACCATCCTGCGCGAGCTGATTTGCGGGTTCGTGAAGAACTTTCCACTGGTCGAGCTGGTGGCGGGCC
>CAYQTM010000362.1:0-2466 GCA_964420355.1 uncultured Opitutales bacterium | reverse complement strand
GCTGTAGGGGGCGCGGGTCTTTACAAGTCAGGATCGAGGAACGGCGTAGGCATCGGGGGTGGCTGGCATAGGAGTAATAAACGCGGTCGCCCTGGGTGCGGATGGTGCCCGTGCGGGGGTCGCCGTCGGCCATGCTTTCCATTTGCGCGGCCTGCGAAGCCGACATGGTGTGACCGACACTACCGACGCCGGCGAAGCCGTATTCGTTGTCAAAGTCCCAGGAGCCGCCGATCGAGGGGGTGCGTTGCCAGACGTCGAGCTGGATGTATTCGTCCATCCCCACGGGGAGGTCGCCGGTGTTCGGATCGGGGTATTCTGCACCGGTTTCGAGAATGAACATTTGCGCGGCGGCAGCGAATACGCGGCAATCGTTGTAGAAGCGGTAGTTTTGCGAGCGCTCCCGGCTCTTTTGGAAGGCCGGAATGGCCATGGCTGCCAGCATCCCGATGATCAGGACGACAATCATGATCTCGGTTAGGGTAAAGCCGGACTGTCGGTTCTTCGACATTGCTAAGGATTAAACCTCAGAAGCTTCCACTTGTCAACGTAAAAATACAGCCCCAAAATACGGGGTTCGCTGGATGGTCAAAAACCGGTCAGCGCCATTTGCGGCGTTCTTTGAGCATGAGGTGGGCGGTATTGTAGCCACTCGCGCCCCAGACGCCGCCGCCGGGATGGGTGCTGGCACCGGTGAGGTAGAGCCCGCGCAGACCCGGCACGCGGTAGTCGCTCATCTCGGGGGTCGGGCGAAAGGTGAACATCTGGTCGATCGACATTTCGAGGTGCATCACATTCGCGCGGAGCAGGTGGTGCATCTCGGCGATCTGCTTGGGGGTCTGGATGAAGCGGTCGAGCACTTTTTCGGAGGTGCCGGGGGCGAAGCGGTCGACGGCGGCGAGCAGCTTGTCGGCCTCGCGCTCGGCGATGGCATCCCAGTCGCTGCCGTCGGCCAGCTCGTAGGGGTGGTATTGACCCCAGACGAAGAGGGTGTGGCGGCCTTCGGGCGCGAGGCTGGGGTCGAGGGCGGAGAAGCTCATGCCGAGGGGGATGGGTTCGGCGGGCGGGCGACCGGCGAGGTAGTCGGCATAGGCGCGGTCGAGTGCGGCGCGCGAGGGGCAGAGCAGTTGCAGGCCGCGGTGCGCCTCGGCCACGCCGCGCGCGTCGGTGGCTTGGCCGGGGTATTCGGGCAGGCCGCTCATGGCGCAGCGGACAATCATCCCAAAACCGTTGCCCACCCGCAGGTGGTTGACCCGCTCACGCAGGGCGCTATCGAGCGGCGCGTCGGCCAGCAGGCGGTTCACCGTGATCTGCACATGACAGGCCGCGACCACCGCCCTGGCCTCGTGGCGCTCGCCGCTATCCAGCCGCACCCCACGCACGCGACCGTTTGCACCGGTCTCGATCGCCGCCACCGGCGCATCGGCAAACACCTGCCCGCCATCGGCCTCGATCCGCGCCTTGAGCGCCTGAGTCAGCGCCCCGCTGCCGCCGCGCGCGCGCTTCATCCCGCTCCGGTGATACATGGCGTGCCAGCCCGCAAAGTCGCCGGTTGCGGCCTCGCTGGGCGGCGGCCCCGACTGCGCGGCCAGCCAGATGATCGCCGTGCGCAGGGTCTCGTTTTCAAAAGTCTCGCGCACGAGCTGCCCGTAGGGTGCCATCAGCTTGCGCACCATGTTGATACGGTCGCTGCCGCGCAGGCTGCGCCCCATCATCGAGCGCACCAGATTGAAGGGGGTCGGCGGCTTGAGGAAGGCCTCGAAGACCCCGGCGTTCAGCTCGCCCCAAGCCTCGACAAAGCGGCGGTAGGCCTCGGCATCGCGCTGGCTGAGGGCAGCGATGCTCTGGCAGGTGCGCTCGACGTCCTTATAGAAGTGAAGGGCGCGCCCGGTTGGCTGGCCATCGGAACCCAGCTCCGGCGCGAAGGCCCAGGGATCCATCTCGATATACTCCAGCCCGAAGCGCTCCAGCTCCAGCTCGCTAATAATCGGGGTCTGGTGGATCATCACATGGGCGCTACTCCCCACGTCGATCCGGTAGCCATCGATCAAATCCGTCTGCGTGCACACCGCCCCGCCGATATGCGACCGCCGCTCAAAAACCGCCACCTTGAGACCTCGCTTGGCCAGATAAGCCGCCGCAATCATCCCATTGTGCCCGGATCCCACAACAATTACATCCCACATAATCCCGATACCTTTCGCCTTACTTCGAGCGCGCTTCCGCCCGTCCATCCCCAACCCTTACACCGCTTCTAGCCTAAAGCGAAGCCAGCCTGCAAAAATCGTTCTTCTAGGATTTTTGTGAGATTCGTGTGGGTTCGAGAGATCGGTAGTTTTCTAACTGTGATTTTCCAATTGCTGGAAGTTGGCGGTTACGCGAGTTTTAATCAAAAGGGAATTGGGGAGGCAGGTGATGAGCTTTTTTCAAGCGCAGAGGACGCAAAGGCGCTGAGGCGCTGAGGACATA
>CAYQTM010000361.1:0-2469 GCA_964420355.1 uncultured Opitutales bacterium | reverse complement strand
CACGGCTGCTCCAAGGCCTGGGCGATGACCGGCTTTCGGCTCGGTTACGCCTGCGGGCCGGCGGAGATCATCGAGGCGATGATGAAGGTGCACCAATACTCGATGCTCTGCGCGCCCATCCTCAGTCAGGAAGCCGCCCGCGAAGCGCTAAAAAACGGTGCGCCGAGCGTCGCCCGGATGCGCGATGCCTACCGCGAGCGCCGCGACTTCGTGGTGCGCCGCTTCAACGAGATCGGCCTGCCCTGCCTCAGCCCGCGCGGCTCCTTTTACACCTTCCCGCGCATCGAGGCCACCGGCCTCAGCGGGCGCGACTTCGCGGTGCGCCTGCTCGAAGAACAGGAGGTCGCGCTCGTCCCCGGCACCGCCTTCGGCAGCGGCGGCCAAGGCTTCGTCCGCGCCAGCTTCTCGACCAGCTACGAACGCCTCGTCGAAGCCCTCGACCGCATCGAACGCTTCGTCCAAAGCCTCCGATGAGCAAGCCTTCGGAATGAAGGAATACTACCCTGCAGGCGGCGGCACGATTGGCTACCGGGTGGGTCAGGGGAAGAGGCCGAGGATTTTCTTGCTGCGGGCGACGCGGCTGATGCCGAGGGCGAGGGCGGCGGTGCGGCGGGTGCAGCCGAGGCGGTAGCGCTCGTCTTCGACAGCTTTGAAGGCTTTGTCGAGGATGCGGTAGAGGCGCGAGAAGATTTCGTCAGTCGACCAGAAGAGGCTCATCGAGTCCTGCACCCACTCGAAGTAGGAGACGATGACGCCGCCGGAGTTGCAGAGGACGTCGGGGATAATCTCAATGTCGTTGCGCTCGGTGAGGATGGCGTCGGCGTCGGGCGTGGTCGGGCCGTTGGCGGCCTCGGCCAGCACCTTGCAGCGCAGTTTGCCCGCGTTGTGCTCGGTGATGACTTGCTCGATGGCGGCGGGCATCAGCACGGTGCATTCCAGCTCCAGTAGTTGCTCGTTGGTGATGCGGTCGCCGCCGTTCCAGCCCTCCAGACTGCGGTGGTCGGCCAGATAGTGCACGGCGCTCTCGATGTCCAGCCCCTTGGGATTGTAATAACCGCCGGAAACATCGCTGATCGCGATCACTTTATAGCCAAATTCGCGGCAGGTGAAGGCCGCCCAGGAGCCCACGTTGCCGAAGCCCTGAATCGCCACAGTCACGTCATCGGGGTCGACCCCGCGCTTGTCGAGCAGTTGCTTGCAGAGGTAGGCCGCGCCGCGCCCGGTCGATTCCAGCCGCCCCTCCGAGCCGCCGATCTCTTGGGGCTTGCCGGTGACGATCTCGGGGGTGCTCTCGCCGACCTTGCTCGAATAGGTGTCCATCATCCAGGCCATCACCTGCGGATTCGTTCCCATATCGGGTGCCATGATGTCGATCTGCGGCCCGACAAAGGGGATCATCTCCTGCATGAAGCGCCGCGACAGCCGTTCCAGCTCGCCGCGACTCATCGCGGTGGGGTCGCAGGCTACGCCGCCCTTGGCTCCGCCGTAGGGCAGCTCGACGATGGCGCATTTCCAAGACATCCACATGGCCAGCGCCGCCACCTCGCCGATGTCCACATGGGGCGAAAAGCGCACACCCCCCTTGACGGGTCCCATCGTCAGATTGTGCTGCACGCGCAGCCCCTCAAAGATCTCGATCCGCCCGTCGTCCATCTTCACGGGCATGGTGACCATGATGCTGCGCTTCGGCCACTTGCAGCGCTCGCGCACCTCGGCATCCAGCCCCAGCAGGTCAGCCGTCTCATCAAACTGCCGCGCCGCCATACGGAACACGGGCGAATCCTCCAGCATCGATCGCTTAAACATACCTATAACTCGACCACTCGGCGGGCTGGGTCAAGTGGGGTCTTGCGTTGACCGGGCGCGGTGGTTGGGCAAGATGTTGGGGATGCAGCGCGTTGCGGTGATGATTTGGATGGGTGGGCTGATGCTCGGGCTGGGGTGGCTGCGGGCGGAGGAGCCGGTGGCGGCGGCCTCGTCGGAGGCGTTTGCGGCGGGCGTGGCGGCTTATGAGGGCGAGGACTACGCGGTGGCGGCGGAGGCGTTTCGAGCGGCGTTGGCCGAGGGACACTCGGCGGCAGCGCACTTCAATCTGGCGGCGGCGCTGGCGCGGTCGGGCGAGATGGGCGTGTGGCTTGTGCAGCTCGAGCGGGCGCTGCGGCTCGATCCGGGCAGCCGTAATTACCGCACGCACCGCGTGCACCTTTTCGAGCTGGCGGGGGCGAGTCCGCCGCGTGAGGCCACCCTGTCGACGCTGTTGCGCTGGGTTCCGGCGAGCGGCTGGCTGGCGCTGGGGACGGTGGCCTTTTGGGCGGCGCTCGGGCTGGCGCTGGTGCCTCGCTTTCTGGCGCGGGGGCAGCCGCGCAATCTGGATGGCGGGGCGCTGGCCTGTCTGCTGCTGGCGCTGATCTCGGCGCTGGCCTGCTGGGACTACGCGCAGGAGCTGGATCAGGGGCTGGTGCTGCACCC
>CAYQTM010000360.1:0-2469 GCA_964420355.1 uncultured Opitutales bacterium | reverse complement strand
GTTTTCCGATGGCGCTGGTCGGCAGGTCTGCTAGCCTTCTGTATAAAAGGCGATGACAGAACCAGCTCCCCAGTCTCAGTCCCAGCCACCACTCGATGCGCGGAAGATCGGCAGCGCGGCCATCCATGCCGAGATCGAGCGCATGCTGACCGAGATGGCGGCGCGCTACCGCGAGGACGACACCCTCGCGCTGGTCGGCATTGCCAACGGCGGTATCGATCTCGCCCGCCGCCTTGCTGCCGGGCTGGAGACGGCGCTCGGGCGCGAGGTGCCCTGCGGCATCGTCGACATCTCCTTCCACCGCGACGACATCGGCAAGCGCCCCATCACCAAGATCTCCATGCCCACCGAGCTGCCCTTCGCGGTCGACGACCGCACCGTGCTGCTGGTCGACGATGTGTTCTTCTCTGGGCGCACCGTGCGGGCGGCGCTCAACGAGCTGTTCGACCAAGGGCGTCCACAGTCCATTCAGTTTGCCGTGCTCTTCGACCGTGGCCACCACCGCCTGCCCCTGCGCCCCGATTTCGCGGGCTTCACCGAGGCCATCGAGCCGGAACGCAAGGTGCGCGTCGCCCTCGACAACGACGACCCCGCCCGCGACCGCATCACCATCCACGCTGCACCGCCCGAACCCGCGCCCACCCGTGGCCTCTTTTGATGGTGTCGCGCCAAGCAGCCTCGAGGTTAAAATACCTCGATCATTATAGTGGTTTTCGATGAGCCGTGCTAAGCTGGTTGAGCGACAAAGGCTTGTGGCTTTGCGAAGCTGCACCAGTAGGTGCCGCGAGCCAAGGGCGCAAGTCTTTGCCGCCAAGCAGATTGGTGCGGATCGCGAAAAAACACTGTAATGATTGAGGTAAAACAAAAAGTTAGAAATTTTCAGTTGATTTTCGTGTCAACGACCGACAAAGTCGGCGGATGAGTTACCCCCTAAGACTCCTTTTCGTTCTCTCGTCCCTCTTCCTCGCGCTCGCCGCAGGGCTCCGCGCCCAGTCGGTTGAGGACTTACTCGAAGTGCGGTCGGTGGAGTTCGACCAGCTTCGCAACGACTGGGTGGAGATGGTCATCGAGCTGGATCCCGGCGAAAACATCCTCAGCGATGCGGTCAACGCAGACTTCATTGAGAGGGTAAGGGTCAAGGTCGGCATCGCCTGGCTTACCGATGAGGAGGAGACGCTCTTTTTTCAGTCGGAAGTCGAAATCATCGCGCTGGAAAAAAACGAGACCTCCTTTGTCCGCTTCTATCTGCCGGGCATCATCGATCAGATCTACGATCTGGATCGCCCCGAAGTGCCCCGCTATTATATGGTAGAGCTGAGCATTGATGGGCAGACGCTCCCGATGGGCGAGCGCAATGTGCCCAAAGATTTCGCAGGCAACGCTCAGGTGCTCGAGAGCTTCCGCACGCAGCTCTCCGCTCAGGCACCGGCCAATGACGGCATCTTGCGCCCCTCTTATCTGGTGCCCTTTGCCGAGCTGGACGATGAGCCGACCTACTTTCGCTACATCGATCAGCCTAACTGATATTTTTGTTCTTGTTATTCACTTGAGAAGCCTTTTTCATCCCGGCGCAGACTTAGTTTGAATGAGTAACCCCACCACATTGATCATCAACTGCGGAGCCAGTCGGGTCACGGCAGCCGTATTCTCCAGCCACGGCGAATCCGATCTCTCGCTCGAGCAATTCGTTTATCGTGACCTCGACTACGATTATTCGGAAGACGATCAATGGCTCGGTGCCTGTGTGGCCGCCATTGGCGATATCATCAAGAACGAGCGCCTGCCCGGCCAGGTGCGCCTGATCGCCCCCGGCTTCCGCCTCCTCACCAAGACCATCCGCACACCGCACGTCGAGGAAGGCAAGCGCGCCCAGATCATCGCCTTCGAAGCGCAGCAAAACATCCCTTACCCCCTCGACGAAGTGGTCTGGGATCATCAGGTGATCGCCGACGACGGGGTGGAGACCGAGGTGCTCTTCATCGCGGTCAAAAAGGACGTTATCAACACTTTCTGCGACCGGATCGACGAGTCCGGCGCTGAACCGGCGGCGATCAACGCCGCCTCTATCCTCGACTACAACACCTTTCGTTTCTGCTACCCTGAGGTGGAAGATGAGGTGCTCATCATCAACATCGGTGCACGCGCCTCCAACCTCATCTTTGCTGGCGAAGGCGGGTTCTTCATCCGCAACATCGCCCTGGGCGGCAACACGCTGACCCAAAACATCGCCGACGCCCTCGGCATCGGCTTCAGCCAGGCCGAAGACATCAAGGTGCGCTTCTTCACTGGTCAGGAAAGCTACGACGAAAGCGACGCCCGCGTCCAGCCGCTGATGGAGCACTCCAAGACCTTCATGCAGCGGATGAGCACCGAGATCACCCGCTCCATCGTCAACTACCGCCGCCAGAAGAGCGGCAAAGCTCCCGCCCAAATCTTCCTCGCCGGTCGCGGCTCCCTGCTGAGCGGCCT
>CAYQTM010000359.1:0-2484 GCA_964420355.1 uncultured Opitutales bacterium | reverse complement strand
CATCCAACACATAGCGATGCGGCAACGACCCCGACGCTACAGCATGCGCCGCTTAAATGAACCGCTGCGAAGAGTCGATCCCCACCACCTCATCGCACAAGCGCGACAGCTGGAAGACCGACCGACCCACCGCGCAGCCCACGTCCAGCGCCCGCGCACCCGCGCCCAGTCGCTCCGGCTCGACTGTCTCCGTCACCGCCCGCACCGCATAATCCAGCGCCGCCTTCGGCCCGAATTCCCAGGGCAAAACTTCCGCCGCCGTGCCATAATGGAACAGCAGATACTCACTCACCAGACGCTCGGTCTCATACAGATTCTCAGCCATCCCGCAGCAAACTCCAATATCCGCAAAAGTAAAAACGCGCAGTGAAAAAGTGCGCGCAGCCGCCCCGCACACGCGGATTTGCAGCGCTTTCCGCTTTTTTTCTGGCCAGAATCGCTAAAGCCTGCCAAAAGCTGAGCTTCAGATGGTCAAGGCAATGAAAGAAGCCTGGAACTCGCGGCTGGGAGTGATTCTGGCCGTTTCGGGCAGTGCGGTGGGTCTTGGGAACTTCCTGCGTTTTCCGGGTCAGGCGGCGGAATTTGGGGGCGGCGCGTTCATGATCGCCTATTTCATCAGCTTTTTGCTGCTCGGGTTGCCTATATGCTGGGCCGAGTGGACGATGGGGCGGCGCGGTGGCCAGATGGGCTTCAACAGCTCGCCAGCCATTTTTACCGCGATCACCAAGCACCCGGCGGGCGCATATCTGGGCATCCTCGGGGTGGTCGTGCCGGTCATCATCTACACTTATTATGTCAATATCGAGGCGTGGTGCCTGGGCTATGCGATGAATTTTCTGCGCGACGGACTGAGCGCGGTCGATGCGCGGGCGATGAACTTTGCCGACCCCAGCGACTCGACGGGCTGGTGGGCGACCTTTATCGGCGCTGGCGCAGATGGCTCGGCCTTCGCTTTTGGCTTCGATCAGGTGGGCACCTACCTGCTGATCTGCTTTTTTCTCAATTTTCTGCTGATTTACCGCGGCTTGTCCAAGGGCATCGAATGGTTTTGCAAGCTGGCCATGCCTACCCTGCTGGTGCTTGGCATCATCATTTTGATCCGCGTGCTGACCCTCGGCACGCCCGACGCCCAGCACCCCGAGCGCAACCTCAACAACGGCCTCGGCTTCATGTGGAATCCCAGCAAGGTTTACGTGATCGAGCAGACGGAGAATCCTAAAACCGGCGAGATGGAATGGCTGCGTGTCGAGGAGCTGGTCGGCAAGGAGTCGATTGCGGCGGCGACGGCGGCAGTGGCGGGCGATGCGCTGCGCGATGTGCAAAAGGTTTCGCTCTGGCAACAGTTGCTCAACCCCAAGATGTGGCTCGCGGCGGCCGGGCAGATTTTCTTTTCGCTGAGCGTCGGCTTCGGCGTCATCATCACCTACTCCAGCTACATGAAGCGCGATGATGACGTGGTGCTGAGCGGTCTGGCGGCGACCAGTGCGAATGAGTTTGCGGAGGTTGGGCTGGGCGGCCTCATTACCCTGCCGGCGGCGGTAGCCTTTTTGGGCGTCGCGGGCGTGGCGGCGGCGGGCATCGGCACTTTCGACCTCGGCTTCAAGGTGCTGCCGATGGTGTTTGCGCAGATGGGCATCTTTGGGCCGTGGATTGGCTTCCTCTTCTTTTTCCTGCTTTTCCTTGCGGCAGTGACCAGCTCGCTCTCGATGCTGCAGCCGGGCATCGCCTTTCTGGAGGACACGCTGGGGATCAACCGCCGCCAGTCGGTCGCCATTCTCGGGCTGATTACCGGTCTCGGCGCGACCTTTGTGGTCTGGTTCAGCGGCGAGGTCAAGGCGCTGGACACGCTGGACTTCTGGGCGGGCACCTTCCTGATCTACGTGCTGGCGATGATTCAGATCATCATCTTTGGCTGGGTGCTGGGGATCGAGAAGGGCTTCGAGTCGGCGCACGAGGGGTCGATCATCCGCATCCCCGACGTCTTTAAAATCATCATGAAGTATGTCGCGCCGCTCTTCCTGATGACCATCTTTATCACCTGGTTCCTCTTCAGCGTGCTGGGCATCGGCACCGGCGAGCCCAATGACTACATTGTCGACCTCTTTAGCCAGCCGAACAAGGTGGCGATTATGGCGGTCTGCTTCATTATTGGCTTTGGGCTCTTTGGGCTGCTGCTGCTCTGGGGTGCGCCGAAATATCGACAACTGGCCAAGGCCGCAAAGAAGGAGCTGTCATGACTATCGCAGGCTGGATCATCATGCTGCTCTCGGTGGGCGGCGTCACCACCCTCTTCATCTGGTGTCTGGCCAAAGTGCTGAGCACGCCCGGCGAAACCGAGCACATCCACGGCTTCGAGATGGAGGCTCCCGAGGAAAAGGAGCGCGAGCGCGAGGCACGCAAGCCCGAATAGCGCCTACCGCCCGAGCGCAAGTTGGTGGCGGAGTCCGGCGACTTGCTCCGCCAGAAAAGCGAGGTCGCCATCGC
>CAYQTM010000358.1:0-2487 GCA_964420355.1 uncultured Opitutales bacterium | reverse complement strand
GGGGCGGAGGCCTGGAGGGAGGCGTCGATGCGACCCATATCTGCGGGCGGGTGTGCGCGCATCAGGTGAAAAGCGAAAAAGCGGTCGTGGGGGTTGATCGCCAGCGAGATGCTGGAAAGCGCGTCATTGGGCAAATCCATCTGGCGCTGTGCCTTGGACTCGAGCGCGTAGAAGAGACCCGCGGCGGGCAGCTTGCGCTGGGCGCTGCGCGCAATCTCGATGGCGCGCTCGGGTCGCCCGCTCTGCAAGGCCTCGACGCCCTGCTGATATTCCTCGTAGGCGGGCTGCGCCTCCTTCAGTGGCTCGATGGCCTTCTGGTAAGCCTCGCGCCCCAGGTGCCCGCCCGCCGGATACTGTGCCGCCATGTCCTTATTGGCCGCCACACGATCCGCCGACGGCGGGTGCGAGGCAAACAAGCGCTCAAAAAACCCTGAGCTGCGCCCCTGCGACAGCGCCAAAAATTTCTCCTGCAGTGACACCGAGCCTTGCGGATCGTAGCCCGCTTCGGCCATATACTCGATGCCGTAACGATCGGCCTCGAACTCGGCATCGCGGCTGTAACGCTGCGTAATCAGGGTCAGCCCCAGCCCCGCCGAGGTGTGCGCCAGCCCCATCAGCATGTCGCGGTTCTCAGAATCCTCCAGCGCCGCACCCAGCCCGACCAGCCCGACAGTGGCCAGTGCCCCGCCGACCTGCGCGCGCTCGACCCGCTGCGCCCCGTGGCGTGCCGCCGCATGCACCACCTCGTGCGCCAGCACCGCCGCCAGCTCGGCCTCGTTATCGAGCACGGTCAGCAGGCCGCGGTTGATCGCGATCTTGCCGCCGGGCAGCGCCCAGGCGTTGGGCACGGGATTGTTCAGCACCTCGAACTCGTAGGGCAACTCCGGGCGGTCGCTCACCGCGACAATTTTCTGCCCCACCTCCGACACGTAGCGCGTCAGCGCGGGCATCGTCTGGTAGGGACCGCCCTGCGCCTGCTTGGTCGGCTGGTAGGCCTGTGTGCCCATCGCGATCTCCTGCCCCTCGCCGATGAAGGCCAGCTCGCGCTCACCCGTCACCGGATTCACCGCGCAACCCGGCGCAAACAGCAGTCCCAAACCCAGTCCAATCGAGGCAATCCAAATTCGCATACCGTCATTAAACGCGCCTTGGCTCGACATGCAAAGGTTTTTCCAGTTTGATCGCCCGCGCGCAGGGTTGACAGATCGCGCTGGGGTAACTCTATTCTCCGTCCCACCAAAAAAGGGAAGGAAAGAAGGAAATGCCCTCAGGTAAGCGGGATGTGCTTGAGGCTGTCGGGATCTATGCCATTGCGCAGCATCTTCGGTTTTCAGTAGAAAACGTTTTGACCCCGCTGCCAAGATCATTCATTTACTGGTTATGCCTGACACGAAGCGCACCCAGCGCCCTACCCCGGCTCGCCCCATTTTGGCCGGGTTCGCTGAAAAGCGGCGCAATAAAAAGGGGCGCATGGTCATCCGTCCCCGCTGGGGACGCATCTCGCTGGTCGCGGTGGCGCTGGCGATGGTGGGTTACCTGGGCGCGGTCGGTCTGCTGCTCTACCACTATAAAGAGCGCCGCAACTACGAGGAGGCTTCCTACGTTCGGTTGTTGGCCTGGCCTTTCCGCCGAGAGGCGCACCGTGCGGAGATGGGGGATTATTTTATCCGCGAGGCCAAGAAGCTGATCGAAGAGCAGGAGTTTCAGAAGGCATTTCAATTTCTGCGCGCTGGGGTCAGCGGCAGTCCCGGCAACATCGAAGGGCGCATGATGCTTTCGGAGTTTTTGTGGTTCAGCAATTTGAGGGATCTTGCCGTTCAGGTGCTGCGCGACGGCTTGGATCATATCGAGCCTGACAAAGCCTACCTGCAACGTCTCTATCAGTTCCAGCTCACGAATCTGGATGACGTGGGGCTGCTCGAGGTAACGGAAGAGGTGCTGGCTGGCTTGGACGATCCGCAGGGCGAGCTGGCGCAGATCACCGCATACGCTGCCGCGCAGGGGCATTTTTACCGAGGCAACTACGATGCCGCAGAGGCCATGCTCGTCGACCACGGGTTGTTGCAGGATATTGAAGGCGTTGTCTTGCGGGCGCGTATCGCCTGGCAACGAGGGCTTCAAGACACGGCGATTGACATCTTGCAGGAGGGGCTCGGGCGGTTTGAGAACGACGAGCGCATCTATATGACCATCAGCCGCTTCTACCGTGAGAAAGGTGACATCGAGCGCGCGAGGCGCTATGCTGTGCTGCGTTACACTGCTAACCCTTTCAGCCCCTCGCCGCGAGTGGCGCTGATGTTTACTTTTAAAGATGCAGGCAATACCGAGCGTCTGGAAAGCGAGATCGAGAGCTTCATCGCGCAATTCAGCGAAGACGCGCAAGCCATGCAGCAACTGGCCAATTTCGCGGCTGAGGCCGGTATGCCCGATCTGGCAGAGCGCGTTTATCAAATTGCGGTCGCGCAGGATTTTGACATAAGCCCTTAC
>CAYQTM010000357.1:0-2487 GCA_964420355.1 uncultured Opitutales bacterium | reverse complement strand
TGGTGCTCGACGAGCCGACCAACGATCTGGACCTCGAGACCCTCGACCTGCTGGAACTTCGCGAGCATCAGGCCGTGATCGTCGCCCATACCGATACCGCCCACGCGCATGTCCACGTGATCGTCAATGCCGTGCATCCGCTGACGGGGCTGGTTGCCAAACTCAAGCACACCAAGCGCAAACTCTCCGACTTCGCCCGCCGCTACGAACGCGCCAGCGGTAAGGTTTATTGCATGGAACGCGAGCGCAACAGCGCCAAGCGCAAGGAGGGCGTTCAGACAATACACTGCGATCCGATCATCCGCACAGCATGGGAAGCCAGCCGCCATGCCCGCGACTTTGCGCGCAAACTTCAAGCGGCAGGCTACCGGCTGGAGCAGGGCAAACGTATCACCGTGAAGGATGTCCATGGCAACGTCCACAACCTCGCGCGTCTCTTGCGCGTCAAGACCGCCGAACTCAGAACATTTTTTGCCGATCTCGACCAGCCGCCGCCGTTGAAAGTCAGCTTCAATCATGCCGCCGCGACACTCGAAAAGCGCCAGCACCGCGAGCTCGAAGCCCTCCGCGAAACCCATGCCGCGCAACTCGCGGATACGCGTTTGCGGATGGAAGATTGCTACCGTATCCAAGAGCGCCGAAACACCATTGCCGGGCTTGCTCGAAAACTCGAAAGCACTGGCCTGATCCAGCGACTGCTCGGTCTGGAGGCGTGGCGAAGGAGGCGTCTCGCACGCGAGCGCCACGAATTGAACGCAGCTCTGCTGGAAATCGATGCCGTCATTCGCCGCCTGCAAGAGGAGCACAGAACGACCTTGGCGAACCTTTGCGCCCGCCACCAAACCGAGCGCGATGCCCTGAAAATGCAGGGCACCCGAGCGCCGCCGGATGCCCCGCCGGATAATTTTACCGCATCAGCGTCACATCGGGACGCAGATAACGGCCACGGGCACAACCCGAATCCCAGTGCGGAAATATTGCACGCGCCCGATCTTGGTCGATGAGCGGCACAGGATCCAGTCGCTCAAGCAGCGCCGGGATCGGCATACCGCCGCGCCCACCGACCTCAGCCCACGCATTTTCGGGATAGTAGGAGGCCAGATATTCGCGTGCTGAATAAAGGCCTTCGGGCAGCGACTCCTGCTGACCCTCGGTGCTACCCAGCGACCCGAACGCGTAACGGGGCTCGCCAATCGTTTCGAGGTCGATAATCGTGATGCCGTCATTATTGTCGCCATAGTGCGGATTCTGGACGGCCTGCGTATCGCTGATATCGCTCACGCGCTCGAACCGCCCCGTGCCCGGCAGCACCGAAAGCACATGCCTGATGAAGCGCGCCGCTTCGTCCTGATTGCCCTTTGTACCCAGACAGGCATAGGGATCATCGAGATGCCGCGCATACACCGTCAGGAAGTTATCGAGCACCTCCAGCGCGGTCGCGCCATAGAGCCACTGATGGTGAAACCCGATCGTCTTGGGCTTGCGGTTGTTGGGATTGCCCTCGCTATAGTGAATTTGCGGAAGGCGGATATAGATTTGATGACGTTGACCCATAGGTCGTCTCCTTTCGTTAGGGGCTGACCCGATGCCAGCCGATAAGCCCAGGCCGGAGCACAGGTTCGGGCGCACAAAGGTCATGGCCTTCTCGGGAGACCGCCCCCGGCGGCGGCAAGGCCATTGACCCAGCCTGCACCTGTGCTGGCCTAAAGGGCAAGGCGCACCCCGGGTCACCCACACAAAGCCGACTTGGGACAAGCAACGGTCAACACACCGCCCGCGGCACATCAGCACTCAAGCTGAAAAAACGCCTTTTTTGCCCATCCGATCGGAAATCGACCAAGCTGAGACGTTTCTATGGATAGAATGGAAACGGAAATACAACACCCTGCGCCCGTTCAACTTGTCGATGCAAATGGCCTACTCGAAGCGCTCTTCGATGAGAGTTGCCGACCGTCGCTTCGCTGGGTGCGCGAAATGCAGCGCCGCCGCCAGATTCCCTACATCAAGATCGGCCACCTCGTGCGCTTTGACATTGAACAGGTTCGCCGGTCACTCGCGGAAAACTACACGGTTTCCGCAAGATAGGCTTGCAAATTACCTGAAGACCGTAAAGCGATGCTTCATGGTTTTGGAACTATTCAAGGGAGTTCGAAGGCTCAATTGATCCGCTTGATTACTGGAGCGCCATAAGTATTGGATACCGCGATGTTGGTTTGAATCTCAATCAACTTGATGTCGATGCCGACACCTGAGTTTTCGTTGACATTCCATCGGTTTGTTTGATGACTTCTGCTAAAGTAATCGTTTTCATCCGATATCCTGGGTTTTGAGTAAATCAGTGGATTTAGCTAGCCAAGTTCAACCAATAGCGCGTGCTTTTGAGCTGCCCGGTCTTGGTGAGCGCGCCGATTTCTACTAGCTCCGCCAAGTCGCGGGTTGCTGTTGCCCGTGAAGTTCTAGCTATTGCGATGTAGTTTTCGGCGCTGA
>CAYQTM010000356.1:0-2487 GCA_964420355.1 uncultured Opitutales bacterium | reverse complement strand
GTGGAGTCGGGCGACGAGGGGTTACCTTACCGCATCCCCAGCTCGACGGGCAGGTCGAGCGCCTCGGCCGGCTTGGCCTGGACGCGACGGCTGATCACGATGAGCGGCGCGCCTTCCTCCCACCAGATCGACTGGTAGGCCTCGGCGGACTGGCGCGGGCGCTTGGGCAGGATCAGCCCCTCGACCAGCGCCGTCCGGATCGGGCGCGGCGCATCCAGCACCCGCCCATCCATCAGGAACTCCCGCAGATAAATCCGCACGTCCCGCACGCTCGGCGACTCCGGCGACCCCAAATTCAACAGCAAAACCCCTTGCTTACCCATCCTCTACCCCTAGCGCAGAAAGCCCGCGTTTGCAAACCTGAGCCATTCACTGGCCGCGGATCGGCATTTTATGCCTACCCTGCTTTAAAAAAATCTGAAAAATATGCGGAAATTGCTTAACTTCTGTCGATATATCATTATCGACTAGATGGGAACCGTTGTTCACAGCGGTCGATTCCAACCACTACAACATCAACAGCTTCAATTATGGCTGAACAGAGCGCTACGAAAAAGGCGGCCAGCAAGACCCTTGCTGCCGCAGCACCCACTGCAACCAGTGTCACTCCGGCGGTCACCAAGGCTCCGAGTAAGAAGTCGACCGCTAAAAAAGCGAGCAAGAAGGCGGCTTCCAAGAAAATCGCTTCTAAAAAGACCGCTTCCAAGAAGACGGCGGTTAAAAAGACCGTGAAAAAAGCCACCGCGAAGAAGGCGACCAAGTCGGCTGCCAAGGCTCCGGCGAAAAAGGCTGCCAAGAAAGCCACCAAAAAGGCGGCGAAGGGCGGCTCGAAAACCACCGTTATCGCGAAGGTCGATGTCGGGTTTGGTAACGCTCTTTTCATCCGCGGTGAAGGCGGCGGCCTGAACTGGGAGAGCGGCAAGCCGATGGACTGCAAGGACTCCGGCGAGTGGCGCTTCGAGGCTCCGGCTGGCGCGGGCAGCATCGTTTACAAGGTGCTGGTCAACGACGAAGTCTGGTCGGCTGGCGAAGATTTCACCACGCCCGCTGGCGGGACTGCGGTGATCGAGCCGAGCTTCTAAGCTGCAGCGGCAGAAATTTTAATTACGTTCGACGGGCGTCATCGGCAAGCCGGTGACGCGCAGTCGACAGTCGACGGATTCGGCTTTGCGCAGGGTCTGCTGGACACTGAGGAAGAGTTCGCCAGGCACTTTTTCGGCGTTGCGCAGGCTTGGCTTGGCGGCGTTGGCCGGAATGAATTCCTGAATGTAATAGGGGATCTCGCTGCCAACGGTGGTGCCGATTTCGAGCAGGTCGCTGGCATTGAGCAGGCCAGGAACGTAGGTGGTGCGGAACTCGACCTCGATGTCCTTGGCCGCCCGGAGGATGGCGATGCTGGCGGCCACCCGCTCCTGCATTTCGCCGCGCCCGCAAAGGTCGGCGTAGTTGTCGAGCGGTGCCTTGATGTCCATCGCGATGTAGTCGGCCAGCTTCTCCTCGATGACGTCTTGCAGCACCTCGGGATGGCAGCCGTTGGAGTCGAGCTTGACCGAGATGCCGCGCTCCTTGCAGTTGGCCATGAAGACCAGCAGATCCGGTTGACGGGTGGGTTCGCCACCGGTGATGACCAGGCCGTCGAGCAGCGGCCTTATCTGAAAGAGATCCCACACGCGCGACTCCGGCAGCAAGCCATCGGCCTCGTCGGGGATGAGCGCCGCATTGTGACAATAGGGGCAGCGCCAGCCGCAGCCTTGCGTAAACAGAACCGCCGCGATGCGCCCGGGAAAGTCGATCATTGAGAGGGGTTGAAGTCCCGCAATCTTCATTGTCACAGTTTACGCTCATTCCCTACAAAGGCCAAGTCGCGCACACGGCACACTCGCGTTAGCAGTCCGCCCAATAACCGACATTACCGGAGCTACTCACCACCGCGCATTTCCCCAATAAAAAAGCCGAGCCCCAACGCGAGGACTCGGCTCTTGCTTAAAATTCTTGCCTGAGGGATTAGGGCTCAAGAAGATCAGCCGCCGGGCTGCCGTTGCTGTTGTAAAGGTCATCCCAGGCACTGGCCGTGCCAGAGCCACCACCGGCTTGCGGGTGCTTCGGAAGTTGCTCCAGCGCCGGGATCGGGTTGCTGCCAGTGCCTTTGAAAAATTCAACGTGCCCATCCAGAAACGCAACGTGACCCTCATTGCCCAGCCAAGGGGAATCAGCGGGATCCCAGAAGAGACCCGATCCACGGCCAGTTGTGACAATCAACGCAGTAGTGGAGGCAGGGGAGTTCTTGTTGACGCCTGCAACCAGATCATAGCTCATGAAGGAGGCAGCGGAACTCCACTCAGAGGTGGCATTGCCGCTGTCATCCACGATCTGGCGGGGAATCTCGACCGTAGTCGCGGATGGCATGAAATAAAGGCTGCCGTCATTCAAGCTGGTATTCTCAGCCACGAACTCCGCCCAATCGTCCCCCCTCCATGCTGCGTTGTC
>CAYQTM010000355.1:0-2504 GCA_964420355.1 uncultured Opitutales bacterium | reverse complement strand
AGGTTGGCGATCTCATCGGCATCGAGGATCGACTGGCCGGTCTTGGAGACCTGCTTGGAGCGTTTGCCATCGCCATAGCTGTAGCTGGTCTGGTTGACGGTCTTCTGGCCGACGATCTTGGCGATTGCCTCGGCCAGGTCGCGCCGATGCACTGGTGGACGGTAGTAGACCCGGGCGCGATGGTTGTCGATGAAGGCTTCAGCGAGCTCGCGGCCGTAGACCGCCTGCAGTTGGGCCTCGGACTGGATCACGGTGGCGATGCGGATGCCCCAACCGCGCACATAGCTGAGCGCATGGACCAGCTTGTCGACCCGGCCCAGGCTCAAGAACTCATCAAGCAGCATCAGCACCGGGACCTTGAGTGCGGGATCATCCGCGGGCGTCTCCCCGGCCTTGGTATTGCTGGCGAGGAAGAACTCGATCAGCAGGCGGACCAACGGTGTCAGCCGTTGCAGGTCGTCCGGGGCGATGGCGATGTAGAGCGTCTGTGGCTCGCGGCGGAAGCGGCGTAGATCGAAGTCGCTGCGGGCGGTGGCGCGGTCGATCAGCGGATTGGCCCAGAGGGTCAGCTTGGTGGCCAGGGAGGATTTGATCGAGCCGCGCGGCTTCTCCGGCTCGTTGCAGAAGCTGAGGATGTAGCGTTTGCAGAGGCTGGAGAGCGTGATCTCGCGCCGCTCGAGGTCTTTGACCAGCGCCTTGAGATACTCGCCGCTTTCCTCTTCCGAGCGCAGTAGCCGATGCACCTGGCCGATGGTCAGCGGCCAGTCCATCTCGGGGCCGGCCTCGAGGACCAGGAGCATCAGGCCGATCAGGAGATCGCGCGCGACGTTGTCCCAATAGGGGTCCTGACTCTCGTTGTGGACGAGGATCGCAGCGATTGTCTGCACGTCGGTGACCCGCAGGTCGCCATCGCGGACATAATCGAGGACGTTGAAGCCGTGGGTCTTGCCCTCTGCGTGCAGCGGGTCGAAGCGGAAGACCGGTTGGCCGAGCACCCGGCCGCGATAGCCTGAGGTGAGGCTGTAGTTCTCGCCCTTGATGTCGAGCACGATGGCTGAGCCTTGCCAGTGCAGCAGGTTCGGCACCACAAAGCCGACGCCCTTGCCGGTGCCGGTGGCGGCGGCGAGGAATGGATGTAGGTCGCCGTTGAAGGCGAGTAGTCGGCCACGGTGACGACCGAGCAGGATCGACTGACCGCCGGCCTGATAGAGCCGCGCGCGGCGGATCTCTGCGTTTCTGGCTAGGCGAGCGGCGCCATGCAAGGGCTTGGGCGGCAGCAGCGCGAAGGCGACGAAGGCCGGAATGCCGATCGCTGAGGCCCCGCCGGCAAGCCCGGCGAGGAGCAGATTATCGGGCTGCAGGCCGTGCTGTAGCCCGGAGAGCCAAGTCGTGACCATAAATCTGTAGTCAGATAGCTCGGCGTAGGCCCAAGAGGCGACGGGCAAGAAGGACAGCAGTCCGAGCGGGACCGAGAGCCCGATGACCCACTTGATAGCGTTGGTTGGGCGCTTCAGCACGCCTGCTGCTCCAGATCGCACCCCGCGTTGGCTGCAGGCGGTGCGCTGTTGATGTCTTGATCGAGGAGCTTCGGCAGAAAGCGGATCTCGGTGACGCGCTTGCGCTCCATCTGGATGATCACGTCGACCAGGTTGAACACCAGCCCGCGGATGTCCTCGCGCGTCAGCCCAGCGCCGGCGCTGGATTGGCGGACCATGAGCATCAGCTGCTCGACCGCGGCGGCGGCGCTGTTGGCGTGCACGGTAGTGATCGAGCCCGGATGCCCGGAGCCGACGTTGCGCAGATAGAAATAGGTCTCGTTGTCGCGCAGCTCGGCGAGCATGATGTGGTTTGGCTTCACGCGCAGACAGGACACCAACAGGTCTTTGACCGTCACTAGGAAGATGCATGTGCCGTCGCGGCTGAAGAACAGGCGCACGGTGTTCGCTTGCGTTCAGGTCTTCATCGCGATTCACGATCATTTGGTTTTCGTGCACCGTGTACGATGGTGGTGGTTCCTAATAGAAAAATTTAAAAAATCTTTTATAGATAGATTAGAAATAAGATTAAGAAAAGATTACATGCGTGAGGCTTTTTTTATAAGTAATTGAAATATAAATAAAATAACAGAAAAAAATCAGCAGCATCCTACCTCAAAAACCGACTCTGTCTACTTCGATGCCTAGGTTGCTCTACCTCAAAAACCGAGCCCCTCTACTTCGATGCACGAAGAGTCTACTTCGATGCACGAGGGTGGGACGTTGTGGGAGTCTGTCCCAAATCGGGCCGTTGTATCCGAGACAACCGCCTGAGAGGCGGATCTACTTCAATGCACGAGTCTCCTACCAGTCAGAAATCAGTTTCAGACGACACTGGGGAGACAATAGGGTGATGCTGGTTTAGGTGGTAGACCTACCTCGATGTACGAATCATCGACGGGTTGACGTCGTCCCTGCTTTTAGGCGTTATCTACCTCAATGCACGAATCTTACGCCGCTCAGCCGGAC
>CAYQTM010000354.1:0-2524 GCA_964420355.1 uncultured Opitutales bacterium | reverse complement strand
CCTTCCTTGTCGAGGATACGCATGACGATGCTCTCGCCGTAGGCGGTGGGCAGGCAACTGACGCGCAGGTCGATCACTTTGGGGCCGACCTTGATGTTGATGCGCCCGTCCTGGGGCACGCGTTTTTCGGCGATGCTGATGTTGGACATCAGCTTGAGGCGCGAAGTGATGCTGGGCTGGAGGCGCTTGGGCGGGTTTTCCACTTCTTGCAGCACACCGTCGACGCGATAGCGCACGCGGAATCGTTTTTCGAGCGGCTCCATGTGGATGTCCGATGCGCGGCGTTTGAGCGCCTCGGTGATGACCATGCGGACGTAGCGGATGATGGGCGCGTCGGACTCGGCAGTGCCCTGCTCGTCGCCGGTGGGCAGCTCCATGGTGACTTCGCCGTCCTCGTCCTCCTCGTCCATCTCGGCGAACATTTCATGCACCTCGCCCTCGGCGCCGCCGGCGTAAAAGTTTTGAATCGCCTTCTCGATCCCCTCGGGGGTGGCGAGGCGGGTGTTGATCGACTTGCCGATAACGTGGCTGAGGTTATCCACTGTATCGACATCGAGCGGGTCGCAGATGGCCAGCTCCACCTCGTTCTGGTCGAGCGAGAGGGGGAAGACGCGGTAGCGCTTGGCGTGGTTGACGGAGAGCAGGCGCATGGCCTCGGGGTCGGGGCGGATGTCCTCGAGGTTGACCACCTCCATGTTGAACTCTTCGGCCAGAGTCGCGGTGACCTGATCCCAGGTCAGCTCGGTCTCGGCCACCAGTCGGTCGAGGATGGCGGTCTCCTTGTCGACGCCCTCGGGGGTGCCGTCGGCCTCCACCTGCTGGCGCGCTGCCGCGATCTGCTCGGCGGTGGCGAGCTGGTTATCCTCAATGAGTTGTAATACGAAATCGTCTGCCGTCGTCACGGGTAACAGTTGGGTCGAGTTTAGTGCTTTGGCTGGCAAGGGTTAACCAGCCCGAGGCGCATCTTAACAGATTTTGCCTTTCGCACACGGTTTAAGGTTCAGCTTGGGCGATTTTTACGTCTTTTTGCCGAGTTGCAAGGATAACCTTCGGGGCGATGCAAGTTCATAGCGCCGCAAGGGCGGGGTCAGGCCATATTGGCGGAAAAGTGTTCGATGTCGCGCACGGCGGTGTCGGTGTCGACCACGCGGGCGTAGCGGTCGCGCAGGGTTTGGAGGGAGGCGCGGTGCAGCTCGGGCGTGACGGTGGTGCAGGCGTCCTCGACCACGGTGACCAGATAGCCGAGGTCGCAGGCGTCGCGCACGGTGGTCTCGACGCACTCGTTGGTGTAAACCCCGCATATAAAGAGCGAGCCAACGCCGATGTTGTTGAGCACGTAGTTGAGGTTGGTCGAGGAAAACACGCCGCTGGCGGTCTTGTTGATGACGATCTCGTCGCCCTGGGGCGCCACTTCTTCGAGAAATTCGGACTCCTTGGAGCCGGGCGGCGCGAGCAGGCGCAAGCGCTTGTGCCCGCCGCTGCGGTCGCGCCCGTCGCTGGTGAGCGACTGGATGCGGGTGTGGATCACTTCGAGGTCGAAGCGGCGAAAGGCGTCCTGCAGGCGGCGGATGTTCGGGAGCACCTGGCGCTTGAGGGTGTCGAAGTAGTAGAAGTGCTCGGAATCGTCGTGGATGGGCTCCTGAACATCGGCGAAGACGCCCCATCCGGGCGCGGCGTCGAGGTATTGCAGGTCGATGACCAGCAGCGCCGTATCGTGCGAAATGAGGAACTGGAAATGCGCCGGCGTGGTGACGAAGGACTGCCGGTAGCTCTTGCGGAGCGGGTCGTGTGGATCAAATGCGGTCTCAAACATGACGTGTGGGACTCACGCAGGTGCCGTGCGCGACACGCCCGCGAGATTTAAAAAGTTTTCAAGGATGCGAATGCCGTCGACCGTGGCGAGGCTCTCGGGGTGAAACTGCACGCCGTAGATGGGCAGCTCGCGGTGGCGCAGCCCCATGACTTCGCCCTCGGCGGTCTCGGCGGTGATTTCGAGGCAGTCGGGGAAGGAAGCGCGCTCGACGACGAGGCTGTGGTAGCGGGTGGCCTCGAAGGGTAGGGGCATCCCGGCAAAAACGTCGCTGTTCTGGTGCTGGATCGGGGAGGTCTTGCCGTGCATCAGGCTGCCCGCGCGGATGACCTTGCCGCCGTAATACTGGCCGATCGACTGGTGCCCGAGGCAGACGCCGAGAATTGGTTTTTTGCCCGCGAAGGCGGCGATGATGTCGAGGCTCACGCCCGCTTCGTTGGGCGTGCAAGGCCCCGGCGAGAGCACCACGGCCTCCGGCTCGAGGGCGAGCGCCTCGTCGGCAGTGATCGCGTTGTTGCGCACCACCTTTTGCTCCACGCCCAGTTGCCCGAAATACTGGACAAGGTTGTAGGTGAAGGAATCGAAGTTGTCGACGACCAGAAGCATAAGAAGGGTCGGCCATCACGTGGCCTGACTGGCATCTTCGACGCGGGTCGCCCAAAGGTCAACGCAAACCGCCACAGCTTGGCAAGCCAAGCCGTGCCCGGGCGGGGG
>CAYQTM010000353.1:0-2531 GCA_964420355.1 uncultured Opitutales bacterium | reverse complement strand
ACAGACGCGTAGCCAGGAAGGGAGTGGGTCAGGAGCGGGGGCGGAGGAGCGGAAGGGGGAGCAGTATTAGGAGTGACGGGAGGGTGGTGCGGCCGGAAGGCAACGGCATCGGGCTGCAGGCGGCGATGACCCACCTGGCCGAGCAGCGCAAGAGAAAGCACACCGGCCCGGTCGAGCTGGAGCCCGCGCTCGACCGCCTCGAAAAGAGCCTCGCCAAATGCGGGGGCAAAATCTATCCCCAGCACGGTTGGAACGACAACGTGGAGATGTTCCTCGTCGCCATCCTCATCGTCATCGGCATCCGCACCTTTTTCCTCCAGCCTTTTATCATCCCGACCAACTCGATGAACCCGACCTACTTCGGGATGACCTTCGAAACCTATGCGCCGGGCGAGCCAACCCCCAACCCCACCATCCGGGCGCTGCGATTTGTCACGCGCGGTGCCACCTTCAAGTCGAGCGAGGCACCGGCCAGCGGCGAACTGATGCTGCCTGTCGACTCCACCAACAGGCGGCGTGGACTCTCGTTTTTCAGCGAGGAAGTAGCAGGACGCAATTTTTTAATCTTGCCTGCGCGAAAGGCCGAATACGTTTTTTACGTCGGCACGCAGCAGCAACGGGTGCGCGTGCCTTCTGATGCCAGCTCGCAGTTTGGAGAGGTGGTAAAAGAGACGTTCTTCAGGGAGGACGAGCGTTCGATGGAGCAGATACTCGATGATCTCAGCCATCGCTATGGAGTGCGCGAGATCCGAGGGCGTGATTATGTGCAGACGGGGATCGAGCTGGAAAAAGGCGAGCACTTGCTGGCCTTCGATCTGCGCATCGGCGATGCGCTCTTTGTCGATCGGATGAGCTATCACGTTGCCCCGCCCAAGGTCGGCGACCCCTTTGTCTTTCGCACCGATTCGATCCCCGCGATTTTGGGGGAATCCTATTACATCAAGCTGCTGGTTGGAAAAGGCGGTGACACCCTGCAAGTGCAAGAGCCGCTGCTGCTGCGCAATGGCGAGCCGATCACCGGGGCGCGCGCCTTCGAGTTCAACCACGAGCAGACCCCGCCCTTCGACGGCTACTTCGCGGTGGGGCACCTGCGTCCGGGCGCATCGGTCGAAATCCCCGACGGCTACTATTGGGCAATGGGCGACAACTCGGACAACAGCTCCGACAGCCGCTTATGGGCGCGGGATACGCCCAGCGGACGCGCGAACCCGGATCCCGCAGACGGCCTTGTCCCCGAAGAGTCGGTCGTCGGACGCGCCATCTTCATTTACTACCCGCTGACCAAGCGCTGGGGCTCGGCCAAGTAGCCCAAGTGCCGAGCAGTTGTCTCACGCAAAGACCCAAGCAAGGCCAGTCAGTTCAAAAGCAACGCAGTTGGTTGTGCGAAAGCTCAGGTTGGTAAACGTTGCGAGGCGAATAATTGAGGAAGGGGTGTTGGGGCTGGCGAGAAAATCGCGCGTGGAGTCACAATGCGCTTGACCCCTCAGGCGGCGGTTGATTGGATTTCGGTTTTGGCGGGCCGTAGCGCAGTCTGGCTAGCGCACTTGCATGGGGTGCAAGGGGTCGTGAGTTCGAATCTCACCGGCCCGACCAAATCAATTCTTGCCTCGGCTATTTGACGCCGATGGCCTCGACTTCCAGCACCGCACGACCGGGGATGCTGGTGACGGGGAAGGCGGTGCGGATGGGCTTTTCGGCGTTGAGCACCGGGAGGTTGAAGAAGCGCTGGTAGGCTTCGTTCCAGCGACCGAAGTCGGGGCGGAAGCCGTTCTCGATCTGGAGATAGACGCGCAGTTGCACGATGTTGTCGAAGCCGACGCCCGCGCGCGCCATGCGCTCTTGCAAGTTGAGCAAGGTCTCGACCCCCTGGCTGTGGTGGTCGCTGCGATCCTGATCGATCACGCCGGCAAACCAGACCAGATCGGCATCGCGCGCGGTCACCACCGAGCGGTTGAGAAAGCTGGTCGCCGAGCCCTCGCGCCGGAAGAGCGGGCTGGGGTCGCGCGGCGCGCCCTCGCGGTCGGGCAGGGCGTTCGAGGCGACGCCACCCGCTGCGGGGTCGGCGAAGACGTGGGTCGCCGCGTCGGGGACGGCGGCATAAAACTCGATCTCGATGTGTCGCCCGGTGTAGCTGAAGCCTGGCGCCCCGAGCACCGCGGTGGGCGGTGCGGCGCGTCCCTGAGCTTTCCACCAGGCGCTGTTGGCCTCGGCGTAGCCTGCAAAGTCGATCTCCTCCGCAAAGCTGCCATCCTCCAGTTGCACGGGCGAGATCAGCGTGCGCTGATACACCACGTCCTGCGGGTTCAGACCCCAGTGGCGCAGCGCGGCCTCCAGCTTATTGAGCGTCGAGGCGGTCTGCTGCGCCATGCTGCCGAAGTCGCTGCCGCCGGGCGACACGGGGTCGGCCAGAATGCCCGAGGTCAACACCATCGGTGTGAAGGGCGCGACCGCGCTGAGCGTGCCGTTCAGTCCGTTGAGCTGGCCGGTGCGCGGGTTGGCCGGGCTGTCGGGAAAATTACGCAGGCTGGCGG
>CAYQTM010000352.1:0-2549 GCA_964420355.1 uncultured Opitutales bacterium | reverse complement strand
CCTCCGCCCAGCGCTCCAGTCGTTCACGAGCCTGATTGAAGTGCTTGCTGTTACTCTCCAGTGACCGGCTGATAGTGGCCTCTGCGTGTCGTTTGGCTTCACGCTCCAGACGCTCAGATGCAGATTCCGGAAGGCCCTGTAAGGGCTCGGTTTCACCACCGCAGTTAAAGAGCTTTTCGCAGGTTTCCTGATCGAGAGATTCCCCGGTGTCGTCAAAAGCGGAAAAAAGCAGGTATTCCTCCTCCTCGTAGCTCTCGACCTTCAAGCGGGTCAGCCGCAGATATCCGGATCGTCCTTTGAGCGCTTCGACAAGAGCCAGGCGGGTTGGGTGAGCCGTGATGTTGAATATCACCGTGTGAACCGGCGGCTGGAGCGCCTTGCCGGAGTTTGTCACCCATTCGCCCAAGGGATGGGAAAGACGGTAAAGAAACGAGCCGTGTTGACTCGGTGGCAGGTTATCTTTCGCTCCCTTATTTTTGCTGATGAGGAAATAGCGCCCGGGACGAACCTCGTCGCTTGGCGGTTCCTTGAGGACGAAAGAATGATCGCCTGACTGCCATTCTGCACGGTCTTTGAGAATGTGCTGGGTCAGCCCCCAGAACCGGCGACCGACTGCGTCCAAGTGGTGCTGAGTCTCAGCGAGTTCCAGCTTGAGGCGTTCGTGAACATCTTCGTCAAAATGCTCCAAGAGTTTCTGCCGGGTATCGGCCATCCGCGCTTGGATGGATTCGTCTAGCTCCTTCCGCAGCTGCTTGAAGGCTTTGTCGATTTCCTCGGGACTGCGACACTCCTGGTAGATGGCAAGGACGCGCTTCTCAAAATCGACACCGCTTTCTATGCTGCCCAGCACGTCGTCCGATGCCCCAAAGACGCCATCGAAAAGGAGGAACTTATCCTGTAAGAGCTGATGAACGCGCTGGTCTGCCTCATTTCGCGTATTGATGAAGTTGATCACGACAACGTCATACTTTTGCCCGTAGCGGTGACAGCGACCGATTCGCTGCTCAATACGCTGGGGATTCCACGGAAGGTCGTAGTTCACGACGAGCGAGCAGAACTGCATGTTGACGCCCTCGGCAGCGGCCTCCGTCGCGATCAAGATGCTGGCGCTATCCCGGAAATGCTCGATGAGTGCCGTCCTCGCATCCACTGCCCGCGAGCCAGAGACGCGCCCCGTCTCTTGATTGCGACGGATCCAACCTTCGTAAATGGCCTTCGCCTCAGACCCGGAGTTTGTCCCATTGAAGAGAACAACCCTCCCCGAATAACCGCTCGCTTCGAGGAAGGTTTTAAGGGCCTCCTGGGTGCGTCGCGATTCCGTGAATATGAGCGCCTTTTCCGCTGCGCCCATTTCCCGCATGCTCTGGAAGCCAACTTCCAATGCCTGAATTAGTGCCGTGCGCTTCGTTTCTGTGCCGATTGAACGTGCCCACTCGATGAGTCGCTCCAGCTCACGAATCTCCCCGGCAAGGTTCTTGATGTCCAGACGCGGCAAAGACTCTTCGGAGTTGGCATCATCGTCGAGAAACTCTTCGATGAGGTCTTCCTCCATTTCCTGGTCCTCGACCCATTTTTCCGGCAAGCCAAAGTCTGCCATCTTGCCGTCGCGCAGATCAACGAGGCGATCAACCATCGTCTGCAATGTTCCCGCAATCGCCTCGACGGAAGACGCCAGCAGTTTCCGAAGGATCAGGACGGTGAGATGGCGACGCTGCCTGGGGATGGCGTAGGACTCCTCGCGTTGTAGAAAGGCCGATACAGCCTCGTAGAATCTTTGCTCATCGTCGGTCGGATTGAACGGACGGGTAATCGGACGACGCTTTGTGTAGCTGACGTATTCAGTCACATCCTGCCGCAAAGTCCGCTTGCAGAATCCGGCGAGGCGTTGCCGGAGCTCGTCGATGTTTGCTCCGGCATTCATGTATTGAGAACGAAAAGCTCCTGGGTCGCCGAAGATTAGATCATCGATCAACGTTGAGAGCCCATACAGTTCCAGCAAGGAGTTTTGCAGTGGGGTCGCCGTCAGGAGGATTTTCTTCCGGTCTTCCAATGCCCACCGAATTCCCTGACCAATCCGGTTGCTCGGCCGATAAGCATTCCTCAGCTTATGAGCTTCGTCGATCACAACCATGTCCCACGGGATACTTCGAATCTCCTCTTTAAAGCGGTTGGCGAAATGGAAGGAAACGAGAACGACCTGCTTTTGGTCGAAGGGACGTGGATTGCCTGCTCGCTGCAGCTCGCGGTAGCCGCGGGCATCGAGTACAGTCGCTGGTAGATTGAACTTCTCCATCAGCTCCAATGCCCACTGTTTACGGATGGCGGCAGGACCGATCACGAGAATACGCCGCTTTCGTTCCGCCCATAGTTGGCAAAGGATAATCCCCGCTTCGATGGTCTTCCCCAAGCCCACTTCATCGGCGAGAATCACACCCTTGGAGAGCGGTGAATTTAGGGCGAACAATGCCGCTTCGATTTGGTGGGGATTCAGATCCACCTGAGCATCAAAAAGCGCCCGAGAGAGGCGACCGACTCCTCTCACACTTTTA
>CAYQTM010000351.1:0-2554 GCA_964420355.1 uncultured Opitutales bacterium | reverse complement strand
ACATGAGGAAGCTCGGCGGGACCGCCATCCCGAGCATCGGTGTCGGCGGGCGCGAGGCCTTTGCCTCCATCATCCCGCAGCGCGGGCGCCTCGTTGAGGTCATTCGTCAGGCTGCCGAAGCCAAAGCCTGAGCGGACAATGAGCCTTGCTTCTCAATCACCGGCAGGCAGCCGTCTGCCGGTGATCATGGTCAGCGGCTTTCTGGGCAGCGGCAAGACCACCTTCCTGCAGGACATCGCGCTGTCGTTCCCGCAGCGCCGGTTCAGCTTTCTGGTGAATGAATTGTCGAACCGCGACGTCGACGGCTTCACTCTGGCAGCCGCCGGCAGCCCGGCAGAGCGTGTTCTCGGCGGCAGCATCTTTTGCGAGTGCAAAGCCGGCGAGTTCATTCAGCTCATGCAGGAGGTTGTTCTGCCCGCTCACCATGAGAAACCCTACGATGCCCTGTTCATTGAAACCAGCGGCATCGCCGATCCGCAGGCCATCGGTACCTTGATCAACAACCACGGCATGGCCGGCTCACTGCAAGTGACGCGCATGGTCTGCGTCGCCTCTCCCGGCAATATCTGCAAACTGCTGCCAAACCTCCCGGCCATCAGGTCGCAGGTGCAGACAAGCAACCTCATCCTGCTCAACAAGACCGACCTCTTTACAGCCGGGCAAGTGCTGCAAGCCCGCCAAATGCTGGAGCAAACCAATCCGCAAGCGGAAATCCTCGAATGCAGCTATGGGCGCATCGACTTCAGCTTCCTCGCGCACGCCGGTGTACTGCCGACCCAGCCATTGGCGACCTGCGAGGCCAACCCATTCACAGCGGAGGAAGTAGAAATCAACGGCACGCTCCCGTTGGCAGCCCTGCGCAGATGGGTGGAAGAGTTACCTGATTTCATTCTCCGCATCAAGGGATTTGTGGAGACTGACAAGGGCTGGATCCATGTCGAAAAGACAACCGACTCACTTCAGCTCACCCCCTGCAAGCCTCAGGAAATCAGCGGCCTCGTCATCATCCTGCACGATGATGACGCATCGCAGCTGCCACAGATCCTTGAGTCGCTCCCGCAGTCGCCGTAGCCGAAATCGTCAGATTTTGGCGGCGGTGGCCAAAATCTTGTAGGTTACCCTCAACGCTTGATTTTTCAGCCCTTCCGAGAATGGACCCTAAAAGTTCGTCGGAGGAAGGGCTGGAAAAATCTCTCCAAGGTCTTTCTTTGGAGAGAGCCAGGATCCCGCAGGCCGGTGGCAACCGGCCTGCGGGGGTCACGGGTGAGATCAACCAAAATCCAGAACGATTAAGTTCCTTCGTAAGCAGGGATCCCCCGTGGCCTCCTGGCTTAATATCAAACAGTTGTAAGAGCCTCAGCTTAAAAGCGGTGAGCTCATCTCTACAAGAAAGATATAAGCCATGAATCACCCAAAATACACCTACCTTGCAGTGGACATCTCCAAGAGCGGCCTTGAATTGCTCATCGAGGGTAAATCGATGCAAGTGCCCCGCACCACCGATGGATTCAAAAAGATCCTCTCTGTATGCTCGCAGTTTGATCAGCCTCTGGTTGTCTTTGAAGCAACCGGCGGATACGAACGCCCACTTTGGGAATACCTCCAACTACAGGGCATCCCCATGGCCATAGTCAGTCCGGCGCGCGTTCGCGCCTTCGCTAAAAGCGAGGGTATCCGGGCCAAGAGTGATCCTATTGATACCAGAATGATCCTGCGTTTTGCCCAGGAAAAAAGGGTCATGCCCATGCGCCTTCGCGAAGAAAAACGCATAGCCCTGGCTGACTTGATGGACCGGCGCGCTCATCTCTGCGAGCAGCTCACCCGGGAAAAAACCCGTTTGCAGAAAGCTCCCCGCAGGATCTGTCCCTCAATTGAGCGGATGATAAAGTGCATTGGCAAGGAGCTCGAACGCATCGAAGCTGAGATCGAAGCGCTCATCGCCTCTGATAAGGCCCTTACACAAGAAGCCGAGGAAATCCAAAAGATCAAAGGACTGGGGAAGGTCAATGCATGGACTCTGATGGCATATTTGGGGGAGATGCAGCATCTGAAGCGCAATCAGCTGGTCGCACTGGCAGGCTTGGCCCCCTTCAATCGTGACTCCGGAAACAAAACCGGCAAACGCTTTATCAGCGGCGGCAGAGCCAAAGTACGCAAAGCCCTCTACATGGCCGCTACTTGTGCGGCTGTACACAACCCCGTCATTAAGCCTTACGTGGAAAGATTGAAGACTAAAGGAAAACCGCATAAGTGTGCCATGGTCGCTGCCATGAGAAAATTACTTTTACACGTCCAATCCCAACTCAAAAATAGGCCGATTGCAGCTTGACCCAGACACAGTTGCTTACGATTTCGGCTACGACTTATCGCATTCAACGGATTGACCCGGTTGTGCGCTGGAACTGGGCATTCCTTGGAGCTTGAAGATCTGCTTAACATCAATTCGAGGATCAATTCATGCAAAATTACCCCGCCCGTTATTTAATGCTACTCTGCCGTTCGGCTATTGCCGGCAGTGTTATCGCCAGTGTTCCGTGGGCATCAGCGCAGGACG
>CAYQTM010000350.1:0-2564 GCA_964420355.1 uncultured Opitutales bacterium | reverse complement strand
TTGCTGACGAGCCCTTAACCGTTGCGATCTACCGCATCATTACGACAAAGAAGGCTTGTGACTTGTGACTTGGCTTACGCTTCCAGCTGCGGGCGGCCTTTCACTGGCCAGTCGATGTGGTAGAACTGGCCGCGTGGCTGGTCGGTGCGCTCGTAGGTGTGGGCGCCGAAGTAGTCGCGTTGGGCTTGCAGCAGATTCTGCGGCAGGTTCGCCGTGCGGTAGCCGTCGTAGTAGCTGAGGGCGCTGGAGAAGGTGGGAATAGCAATCCCAAACTCAGCGGCGGTGGCCACGACCTTGCGCCAGTTGTTCTGCGCCTGCTGGACGGCGTCGTTGAAATAGGGGTCGAGCAGAAGGTTGGCCAGAGCATTGTCGCGCTCGAAGGCCTCGGTGATCTTCTGCAAAAAGCGCGCGCGAATGATGCAGCCGCCACGCCAGATTTGCGCGATCTCACCAAAGTTGAGCGACCAGTCATACTCCTCCTGGGCGTAGCGCATAAGCTGGAAGCCCTGAGCATAAGAGCAGATTTTTGAGCAGTAAAGGGCGTCGCGGATGGCGTCGATGAAGCCCTGCTGGTCGCCCGCAAAAGTCTTTTGCGGCCCCTTGAGCAGCTCGCTGGCGGCGACCCGCTCTTCCTTCACCGCGCTGAGGCAGCGGGCGAAAACCGCCTCGGCGATGGTCGGAGCCGGGGTGCCCATATCGAGCGCATTGACGCTCGTCCACTTGCCGGTGCCCTTCTGGCCGGCGGCGTCGAGCACGATGTCGACGAAGGGCTTCCCGCTCACGGGGTCGGCCTGCTGCAGGATGTCGGCGGTGATCTCGATCAGGAAGCTGTCGAGCGCGCCTTCGTTCCACTGGGCAAAGACCTTACTCATCTCGGCAGGCGTCATCCCGAGCACATTGCGCATGAGGTCGTAGGCCTCGCAGATCATCTGCATGTCGCCGTACTCGATGCCGTTATGCACCATCTTGACGTAGTGCCCCGCGCCGTTCTCGCCGATGTAGGCCGTGCAGGGGACGCCGCCCTCGATGGGTTTGCCGGGCGCGGCGCCTTCAAGCGGCTTACCGGTCTCGGGGTCGACCTTGGCCGCGATGGCCTTCCAGATGGGTTCCAGATATTGCCAGGCCTCGGGCGTCCCGCCGGGCATCAGCGAGGGGCCAAAGCGCGCGCCTTCCTCACCACCAGAGACGCCGGAGCCAATGAAGCGCAAGCCCTTGTCAGTCAGCGCCTTCTCGCGCCGAATCGTGTCGTCCCAGCGCGCATTTCCGCCATCGATAATGATGTCGCCCTCCTCGAGCAGCGGCACCAGCCCGTCGATCACCGCGTCCGTGCCGCGACCCGCCTGCACGAGGATACTGATCTTGCGCGGGCGTTCCAGCGACTGGACAAATGCCTCCAGCTCCTCGCAGCCGATCAGCCCGCCCGGCGTGTCCGGGTGCTTCTCGACAAACTCGGTCATCTTCGAGGTCGTGCGGTTATAAACCGAGATCTGAAAGCCGTGGTCGGCAATGTTCAGAGCCAAATTCTGACCCATGACGGCGAGGCCAATCAGGCCAATATCGGATTGTTTTTCAGGCATGGCGGGAAATCTTTAAATTACGAGAGAAGCTAAGGTTGTGCGGTTTTTCGCGGCAGAGACAAGGAAAAATGGGAAAAATCAGGCGCTGGCCAGCTCGCAGGCCTTGATCGTATTGGCCATCAGCATCGCCACGGTCATCGGCCCGACCCCGCCGGGCACCGGGGTGATTTTCGAGGCCACCTCGCGCGCGGCGGCAAAATCGACATCGCCAACCAGCCGGTAGCCGCGCTTGCGGCTGGGATCCTCCACGCGGTTGATCCCCACGTCGATCACGACCGCGCCGGGCTTCACCATGTCGCCTTTTATCATCTCGGGGCGACCCACCGCCGCGATCAGGATGTCGGCCTGCCGGGTGATCGCGCCGAGATCGGGCGTGCGGCTGTGGCACACGCTAACGGTTGCATCCCCGCCCGCGCCCTTGCGCAGACCAAGAAAAGCGGCGGGCTTGCCGACGATCTGGCTGCGCCCCACCACCACGATGTGCTTGCCGCGCGTGTCGACCCCCTCGCGGCGCAGCATCTCGTAAATGCCTGCCGGCGTGCAGGATATGAAAGCGTCGGGGTCGTCCTGCGCGAGCCGCCCCACGTTGACCACGTTGAACCCATCGACATCCTTGTTGGGGTCGACCCGGTTGAAGACGCGCGTCTCATCGATCCCCTTGGGCAGGGGCGACTGCACCAGAATCCCGTGCACCGAGGGGTCGGCATTGAGCCGATCGACCTCCGCCAGCAGCTCGGCCTCCGAGATACTTTCCGGCGGCAGCAGCAGGGTGCTCTGGATCCCCAGCGCCTCGGCGGTCTTCTGCTTCTTATTCACATAAGAGACCGAAGCCGGATCCTCCCCCACCCTCACAAACACCACGGAGCGCTGGACACCCAGCGCGGCCACCTTCGCCTTCAAATCCGCCAACACCGCCTCCGCGATCCCCTTCCCATCAATAATTGCCATACCCCCAACCAATCAAATCCCAGCCTCCACCGCCAGCCC
>CAYQTM010000349.1:0-2566 GCA_964420355.1 uncultured Opitutales bacterium | reverse complement strand
GCGGCGACCGGCAAGTCGACCACCGCGCGCGGGATTGCCGGGCGGCTCAATTTTCTGCATGTCGACACCGGCTCGCACTACCGCGCCGTGACGCTGGCCATGATCGAGGCGGGCTTTCCCACGCAGCCGACCGAGGACGCGGGGCTGGATCTGAGCCAAATCGAGCTGGACAGCGTGCTTGAGGGCAACGAGGCGCGGGTGCGCGCCGGTGGTCGGGTGCTGGAGAGCCACGAGCTGCGCAGCGAGCAGATCAACCGCAGCGTCTCCTATTATGCGGCGCGACCGGTGGTGCGCGCGTTTTTGAAAGACTTTCAGCGCGGGCACGCGGCGATTGCGCAGGCGGCGGGTCTGCCGGGGCTGGTGATGGAGGGGCGCGACATCGGCTCGGTCATCTTCCCCGACGCCCCCTTCCGCTTCTACCTGCACGCCGATCAGGCCATGCGCAGCGACCGACGCAGCCAGCAGGGCGAGAGCGACGCCATCGGCGAACGCGACCGCATCGACCGCTCCCGCAAGGCCGCCCCGCTCCAGTGCTTCGAGGGCGCCATCCGCATCGACACCGGCCATTACGGCATCGAAGCGGTGCTCGACTTCGCCACCAGCATCATCCGAGGCGAACGCCCACCCGAAGACTTGAAATAAGCGCGCCCCCTGCCCATGCGCAGCGCGGGCGGCAATTCAGGCTGCCTTCGCTTCGGCAGCCTCCCAAGGGCGGAGCCAGAGCGCTAAGGGGTAGGCCGTTAGATACACAAAGCCAGCCGCCCATAGGATGTCGCTCAAGAAATGGGAGCCGATCAGAATGCGTCCGGCACCGATGAAGGCACCGAGGAGGAGCCCCAGCGCCAGCCAGGTTCGGGCGCGGGCGGGTTTTTTGCGCCAGCAGCAGAGCGCCAGAGCGATAAAATAGAAGCCCATCGCCGCGTGCCCCGAGGCGAAGCTGCGCCCTTGATTCGGACGCTGGATCACCCACGGCGCACTGTAAGCGGCGGCATATTGGGTATTGTGGAAGTGCGCCAAATCCTTGGGTCGCCCCCGGCCGACGCCATCCTTGGCGACACTGTTGATCATCAGCCCCGGCCCTGCGATCATACTGAGCACGAGAAAGGTCAGCAGCCGCCAGTGTCGACGCAGCGGCACATAAAAGCTCGCGCCGATCAGGCAAAACAGCGCACCCACCGCCACACTCAGCCCAAAAAGTTCGCCATATTCATCCGTGAACACCACCACGGGATTGCTCGCAAAGATCCAGACCGGCAGGCCTTCGCGCAGCTCGAAAAACAGCTCCGAAATCCATAAATCCAGCGGCCAGATGACAAATGGAACGGTCAAAAGCGCCAGAATCCCCAGCGGCCAGAAAAAGGGCGGCAGCGGCAAGGCGCGCGCTGCGGCGGGCTTGACGGCGGGCGCAATCGGCGCGGACTGTGTGGTAGGCGTCGCGAGACTGGACATCGGAACAGGCAGGTTCGGCTTGAGCAATAACCGCCTGAGCAAGCATGTCAACGCCCACCCATTACCGTTACCGAATTGTTACCTCGCCTTCACAAATAAATGGATGGCCAAGCGCCGCGCGGGAGGTCAGGCTGGCGGCATGAACAGCATGACGGGCTATGGACGCGGGGCGGCCTCGCAGGGGCAGATGGAGATTGTGGTCGAGATCACCGGGGTGAACCGCAAAAACCTCGACATCGGCATCTCGGTGCCGCGCGAGTGGGCGCTGATCGAGCAGGCGCTGGCCGAGCGGCTGCGCGGGCAGATCGGGCGCGGCAAGGTGCAAGTGAGCGTGAGCGCCAAGGGTGCGGCCAGCCGGGGTGCGCTCGACTGGGACGACGAGCAGGTGGCCGCCCTCCTCCAGCGCCTGCGCGAGACCTCCCGGCGGGTCAGCGGCGAGGTGCAGGCCGATGGCGCCCTGCTCTTGCAACTGATCGCGATGGTGCGCGAAAACCAGCAGCCGCCCGAAGCCGAGGAGTTGCTTCCCAGCGTCCAGACTGCCTTCGACAGCGCCCTCGCGGGCTTCCTCGAAATGCGCCAAACCGAGGGCACGGCGCTGCGCGAGGATCTGCGCCAGCGGCTCGGCCTGCTCGAAAACCTCCTCCAGCGCATCGAAACCCAGCGCGAGGGCATGGTCGAAGCCTACCGCGAGCGCCTCTTCCAGCGCCTGCGTCAGGCCGGGCTGGAGCTCGACCTCGACGACGAGCGCGTGCAAAAAGAGATCGCCCTCTTTGCCGACCGCGCCGACATCGAGGAGGAGATCACCCGCCTGCGCAGCCACTTCGAGCAGGTGGCCAGCGCCCTCGACGCCAGCGAGCCGGTCGGGCGCAAGCTCGACTTCATCATTCAGGAGATCAACCGTGAATTCAACACCATCGGCAGCAAAGCCCACCGCCTCGACATCACTCAGGCCGTCATCGAGGCCAAAAACGAGCTCGAACGCTTCCGCGAGCAGACCGCCAACGTCGAGTAAGGCCGAGTAAACCCCCCGCAATCGCGCCCCCCAGCTCAGCCGCGCAGCAGTTGCCGAATCCCGCGGTCGGTCAGCTTGCAGAACATCCCGGGTCCCAGAGTCCTC
>CAYQTM010000348.1:2057-2569 GCA_964420355.1 uncultured Opitutales bacterium | reverse complement strand
CGCCTGCTTGGGGACTGCGCTAATGGGCGACATCCGGTGCGACGCTCTCGAAGCGGGTGTAGCTGCGCATGAAGTGGAGGTCGATGTCGCCGACCGGGCCGTTGCGCTGCTTGGCGAGGATAAGCTTGAGGAGTTCGACGTCGCCGGAGGGCGGCGGCACGTCTTCGTCCTCGGCTTTGGGGCGTGGGCGGTGAAGGATCATGACCATGTCGGCATCCTGCTCGATGGCACCGGATTCGCGGAGGTCGGAGAGGCGGGGGTCGCGGCGCTCGCGCTCGGACTCGCGGTTGAGCTGGCTGAGCACGACGACGGGGACGCGCAGTTCCTTGGCCATGCCCTTGATGCCGCGCGAAATCTCGGCCACCTGCTCCTGGCGCGCCACGGAGTTGTCCGTCCCGCTGACGAGCTGGAGGTAGTCGACCACGACCAGCCCGAGCGGCGTGCCCTGCGCGATGAGCTTAGCCTGCCGGCGGCGCGCCTTGGCGCGCATTTCGCGGGTCGACATGGTGGTG
>CAYQTM010000348.1:0-2047 GCA_964420355.1 uncultured Opitutales bacterium | reverse complement strand
GGCGTTTGGCCAGCTCCTCGGCGGTCATTTCGAGGGAGAAAACCAGACAGGGCACCGGCTGGACGTCGCGTCCGCGCGGCAGGATGGCGTGCTCGGCGAAGTTCATGCCGAGGCTGGTTTTACCGACCGACGGGCGGGCGGCGAGCACGATCATTTGGCCGGGATGGAAGCCGTTGGTCATGGCGTCGAGGTCGTGCAGCCCCGAGAGCACGCCCTGGCTGATCTGCCCCTGCAAAACGCGGTGCACCCAACTGATGGCGTCCTGAATCGGCCCTTTGACGTGCTGGCAGGTGTCGGTCACCCGATCCTGGCTGATCTCGAACACGCGTTGCTCGACCTTCTCAAGGAACTGGTCGACGCTGTCGGTCTGCTGGTAGCACTGCTCGACGTTTTCAATACTGGCGCGGATCAGCCGCCGCACCAGATATTTCTCTTTGACGATGGCCAGCCAGTGCGGGGCGTGGACGGTGGTCTCGATCGAGCTGGTGATCTCGTTGATTGTGATGATGCCGCCGACGGTATCGAGGTTGCCATCGCGCTCCAGACGGTTACTCAGGATGATCTCGTCGATCTCCTTGTTCTCGTTGTAGAGCTTGAGCATCGCCTCGAAAATGAGGTTGTGCTCGGTGCGGAAAAAGGCCTCGGGCACGAGGCGGTTGTCGACGCAATCGGTCAGCGTATCCTTGCCGCCGTCGATGATGCAGGCGGCCAACAGGGCGCGCTCGGCGTTGATGTCATGCGGCAGCTCGCGCGAAAACACCTCGTCGCGCGCCCGGCCACGGCCATTGCGCTCCGAAGCGCCGCCGCTGCGCTCATCGGTCTGCCGATGCGCCGAGCCATCCGAAGGGGGAACCATGAGACGAGAATGCCGGGGCAAAACTCCAAAGTCGAGTCCCGCCCCGGCAAAATCTCACAAGTCGCACACCATGAAGGAAAAAGCGTCGAACCACCCGAATCATAGCCAAAGCGGAGATTGTCATTGCGGCAATCCTGACTATAACCGATAGCATGATCTCCCGCATTTATGCCGATAACTTCCGCTGTCTGGTCAACTTCGATTTAAAGCTTTCCCGCTTGAACGTTCTCCTTGGAACCAATGGCAGCGGCAAGAGCACGGTTTTTGAGGTCTTGCAGCGACTCCAGTCCTTTGTTTTGGGAGACGGTCGCGTAGGCGATGCTTTCCCGCACAATTCCTTAACCCGTTGGCAATCGCGAAGAGAGCAGCGTTTTGAACTGGATATACGCCTGCCAGAATGGGAGCTGACCTATGTGATCGTGATTGAGCATCTGGAAGGCAGCCTTCGATCCCGAGTCAAAGAGGAGCGCTTGACGGAGGGCGGGGGCACAGTGCTTTTTCACCGTCAACTGGATACGGTAACGCTCTATCGGGATGATGGCAGTGAAGGGCCGAAATACCCTTTCGACTGGGAAATCCCGGCGCTCGTCACCATCCAGTCGCGCCATGATAATACCAAGTTGACGGCGTTCAAAGAGCAGATGCAAAATCTGGTCATTGCGAGCATCAAGCCCGCAGCGATGGAGCGCCTCAGCGAATCCGAGGCAACCAAACTTACTGCGGGGATGGAAAATTTTATCTCATGGTATCGTCGAGTATCGCAGGAAAACATGGGGTCGATGGTGGAGCTGTTCACCGAACTCAAGGATGTGTTGACGGGATTTTCGTCCTTCAGTTTTCGAGACCACGGGCAAGATGCGAAGTCCTTGAGCGTTCTCTTTGGAAACGGGGAGACCAATGCGAAACCTTCTCGCTACGATTTTGCTGAGTTGTCCGATGGCCAGCGGGTATTGATAGCGCTCTACGCTCTGCTGCATGCTTCGAGCGAGCGCTACCTGTGCCTCTTTCTTGACGAGCCGGACAACTATGTGGCGCTGGCCGAGATACAGCCTTGGCTCATGCAGTTGAATGACCTCTGCGGTGAACGTTTCGATCAAGCCGTGCTCATCTCGCATCACCCCGAGATCATCGACCAAATAGGGGTTTCCGACGGCATTATGCTGACACGCGATGCGGAGGCGCCTTGTCGCA
>CAYQTM010000347.1:0-2573 GCA_964420355.1 uncultured Opitutales bacterium | reverse complement strand
CACAGCCGTCGCCTCGCTCTCGAAATCGACGAAGTCCATATTCCAGGCACCCTTCAGTTACCCGAAGGCTCACTCAGCGACCAATCCGAAGTGCGCTTGGTTGAAACAAAAGAAAAGCGAGCTTTATGGCTCCGCTCGTCAGTTCGACTCAACAAAGCGCAAACCACTTCCGCTGGGCTGCGCTACTCCTTGGAAGCCTTCGGCAGCGCCGAAATTACATTATCAACCAAGCCGCAGACCATTCACCTGACGGACGACAACAACAACGCCCTGCCTTTCGAAGCACTCGAAACGCCTCAAAGCTATACGCTGCGCTTTACCCACTTCGGGAGCGCGATCTTGGAAGTTTAGTCCAATTCAAGCGGGCTGGTGCCTTGATTTTTGGCCAGCGAAGAGGCAGATCTCCAAGCGTCACGCAATTTTCGCGGACAGAAATTGCCCTTTTCCATCGCCTTGGCCTGCTACTGGCTGCATGGTCACTTTCTCCCTGCATCCGACCTCCAAGCCATGTCCATCCGTTCGATCAACCCGGCCAACGGCGAACTGCTCAAGGAATACCCCGCCGCGCCCATCCCCGAGCTAATCGGCCTCATCGAGAAAGCCGATCACGCCCAGCAAAGCTGGCGCCACAGCTCTTTCAGCCAGCGCGCCGAGTGCCTGACCCGGCTCGCCGAGCTCCTGCGCAGCGGCCTCGACCACCACGCCGAGGTCATCACCCGCGAGATGGGCAAACCGATCAGCGAAGCGCAAGCCGAGGTCGAAAAATGCGCCATCGTCTGCGAATATTACGCCGAACACGCCGAGGTCTTCCTCCGCGAAGAGCGCGTCAAAACCGAGCACGCCTCCGCCCGCTACCTCTACCAGCCGCTCGGCGTCATCTTCCTGGTGATGCCTTGGAATTTCCCCTTTTGGCAGATTTTTCGCGCCGCCGTGCCCGCGCTCGCCGCCGGAAACGGGGTCATCTGCAAGCCCGCCTCCAACGTGCCCGACTGCGGTCTGACCGTCGAGGCGCTCTTTCAACAAGCGGGCTTCCCCATGGGACTCTTCCGCTGCGTCCTGACCGACCCGCAGACCGCCGCCGTCGCCATCGTCGACGACCGTGTGCGCGCCGTCTCGCTCACCGGCAGCACCGCCGCTGGCAAAACCATCGCCGCCCAGGCCGGCACCCAGCTCAAAAAAAGCGTCCTCGAACTCGGCGGCAACGACCCCTACCTCGTCCTCGCCGACGCCGACCTCGACCACGCCGCCCAGGCGCTCGCCGCCGGACGCCTCCGCAACTGCGGCCAAAGCTGCATCTCCGTCAAGCGCGTCATCGTCGCCGCCGAAGTCGCCGAGGACTTCGAACTACGCCTCGCTGCCGCCATGCAGGTCTTCACGCCCGGCGACCCCATGTCCCCCGACACCAACCTCGGGCCGCTCGCCCGCGCCGACCTCCGTGAAGAGGTCGAAGGGCAGGTGCAGCGCTCCATCGCCGCCGGGGCACGCCGCGTGCTCGGGGGCAAACGCCCGGAGCATGAGGGATTTTATTACGAACCCACCCTCCTCGCCGAAACCAAGCCCGGCCTCCCCTGCTTCGACGAAGAGGTCTTCGGCCCGTCCCTCAGCCTCGCCACCGCCCAAAACGACGCCGAGGCCATCGCCCTCGCAAACGCCAGCATCCATGGACTCGGTGCCGGCATCTTCACCCGCGACCCCGAGCGCGCCGAGCGCATCGCCGACGACCTCCACACCGGCCAAATCTTCATCAACAGCATCGTCCGCAGCGACCCGCGCCTGCCCTTCGGCGGTGTCAAACAAAGTGGTTACGGGCGCGAGATGAGCGTCTTCGGCATCCGCGAATTCACCAACGTCCAAACCCGCGTCCACGTCTGACCGACCCTCAATGTCCGCTTTGGAGCCTTATGGATTCACCTCGCAACTCTGCACGGTGGCTGTTGGCCTGAAATAAGCGTTTCAAAAAAGATTCGTAGGATTGGTGAGATTCGTAGTGAAAATCGTTACACCTTTGCGTAAGGGGATTATCCATACCGACGCCGCGCATCCGCCAGCGCCCGCTTACTCTCCAGCTCCTCAAAAATCTCCGCCAGCGCCGGCAGCGACACCTCCGGCGGCTGCGACAAATCCACCCCGTCTGCCGACACCAAATCCAGCCGCGTCAGCTCCAAGTTCCGCCGCACCAGCTCCGCCGAATCCCGCAACAGCGCCTGAAAACGCTTCGGCTCCAGATAATCCGCCTTACGCACAACCGTCTCCGCATCCCCATACTCCAGCAGCCACTTGACCGCCGTCTTCGGCCCGACCCCCTTCACCCCAGGGATGTTGTCCGAGCTGTCGCCCACCAGCGCCAGATAATCCGGCACCTGCTCCGGCGCCACCCCAAACTTCGCCTTCACGCCCTCGGCATCCAGACGCTTCCAGCCCGAGCGCGGATTCGCCGTCGGCGGGGGCACCAGTTGCGAAATCCCCTCGCCCACCACCTGGCCTAAATCCTTATCCGAGCTCACCAGCACCGCCGCATCGCCCGCACGAGCCAGACGCACCGCCACCGAGGCCATCAAAT
The DNA here is from genome assembly GCA_964420355.1 of uncultured Opitutales bacterium. Taxonomy (GTDB): domain Bacteria; phylum Verrucomicrobiota; class Verrucomicrobiia; order Opitutales; family JABSRG01; genus CAYQTM01. Next base: position 13 of record CAYQTM010000347.1, on the reverse strand, counting down.
CATCCGCCTCGAT
>CAYQTM010000346.1:0-2573 GCA_964420355.1 uncultured Opitutales bacterium | reverse complement strand
GAACCGCACGCCTACAAGATGACCGTCACGGCGGGCTGCGGCAAGTGATGCCCAGCGTCGTCGGCACCTTCTTCGTCCTGTTCGAGATCAACCTCGGCGCGGCCATCGCCCTCGGTGCCTTCGGCGCGGGCGGCCTGGGCTTCCTCATCGACGTCGCGCAAAACGCCCTCAACTACGACGCCCTACTCGCCTACGTCTTTCTGGTCATCCTCATGATGATCACCCTCGAACGCATAGCCGACTTCCTCCGCAAACGCATCCTCAACTCCGGCGAAACGCTGAAGTAAATCGCCCCAATAGAGCGCCCACACTCAAAAACCGCAACGGCTCAAAGCCAAGGATTGACAATCAAAGCACCAGTGCCTTCGAAATGCCCAGTGTTCCGAGTAAAGATGCGAAGCCCGTGGCGCAGAGCCGTCGCAGCGATCAAGCCATCGGGTGGATTCACGACTCGACCCTGTTGCTGCAGCCGCGCCGTCAATTCCCCCCAAATCTGGGCAGTCTGCGCGTCCACTTCCAGAATGCGAGAAAAAGTCTCTGCTTGAAGCCGCCGCAGCCACTGCGCCAATTCTCGTTTCTTGTGCCCTTGTTTCAAAAGGGTGATGCCTTTTTCTAATTCGCCAATTGTGATGACGCTCAAAAATACATCCCACGCGGGTATCGCCTGAACTGCATTCATCACCGTGGGATTTCCCCGTGGGTGGCGAAGCTCGGAGACAACGCAAGTATCCAGCAATGTCTTCACAGCTTGACAGGACGCATTGTCCCCTGAACACGGCTGGTGTCGACGCCCTCGAGGCTTGGCCCCTCAAGAAGCAGATCCTTCAAACTGGGCTTTTTCCCGGTCATGGTTTCGTAAGTCGCCTTCGAGATGATGACGACTTGCTCCCCACGCCGATTCACGAATTGGGGTTCTTCGCGCAATGCTTTGTTCACGACCTCGCTGAAACGGTTTTTGGCTTCCGCCAGTTTCCATGCTTGCTCCATAATCAGCTAGATTAGCTAGATTTTTCCAAGAGGTCAAGAGCGTTTAAAAAGCCGCGCCGTCTTTTTCTAATCTTAACCATAGCGGGCTATTCTGTCGCGCATGGCTCAGCAAATTATTTCCAATGCGCGCATCGCTACTCCGAAGTCGGTGGTCGAGGGGTCGCTGATTATTGAGGATGGGCGAATCGCCGAGATCGTGGCCGGGTGCCAGTTCAGCGAGGGGCTGGACGCGCGTGGACAGTGGCTCACGCCGGGGGTGATCGATACGCACACCGATTACTTCGAGAAGGAAATCCACCCGCGCCCGAGTGCAGAGTTTCCGCTCGAGCTGGCTTTTCACATGATGGATTTGCGAGCGGTTTCCTGCGGCCTGACCACGGTGCTGGGTGCCGTGCGGGTCTCGGGCGACAGCGAAGATGAGGGCGAAGAGACGAAAAAATCGATGTGGCGGCGCGACGGGATTCACCTCGGCCACGAGTATGAGCGCATCGCGCCGAGCCTGATGGCGCGCCACCGCATGCACGTTCGCTGGGACACCAATTTCGAGCCGGTCTCGGACAAGCTGGCCGCGCTCGCCGGATTTAAAACGCTCGGCAATGTGGTCTTCAACGAAAGCATCCCCGGCCAGCGCCAGTTCCGCAGCCTGGACGAGGTCGCGGGCAAGTGGGCGATCCGCAAGAACGTTACCAAAGACGAGGCGATGGCGATGATCGAGCAGCAGATCGAGGAAGCCAAGAAGCTCAACAACCGCGCTGAAGTCCAGGACGTGCTGGCGGGCAAGATCCAGCTCGGCAGCCACGATGACACCACCGTCGAGCACGTGATCGAGGCTCAGGAGATGGGCTGCACCCTCGCCGAGATGCCCACCACGCTGGCTGCCGCTGAAAAGGCGAAAGAGCTGGGCATGTGGGTCACGATGGGTGCCCCCAACTACTACCGGGGCGGCTCTCACTGCGGCAATCTCTCGGCGGTCGAGGCCCTGGAGAAGAATCTCGTCGACATCCTTTGCTCCGACTACCACTTCCCCTCGCTGCTCGGGGCGGTCTGCAAGATGATCTCCGCCGGAATCGACCCGGTGCGCGCGGTGCGGCTGGTCACCCTGCACCCCGCGCAGTCCTTAGGCTGGGACAAGGAGATCGGCAGCATCGAGAAGGGCAAGGCCGCCGACCTCATCCTCTTCGAGGACAAGAACAGCTTCGCGCGCGTCAGCCACACCTGGGTCGCCAGTCGCCTCTGTCTGGCCTGCCCCGCGACGGGCGAGGACACCGCGCATGTCGCCACGACAGGAGCAGAGGCGTCCCGCCTGTGAGAAAGGTTATCTAACGCTTTTCCGTCATCGGGTTCCGATGAATGCGAACTGTGGGCAACCTCTCGGCAATTCGGGGCAGCAGGTTTTTCAGTTTTATAGCGAAGTGATCTGTCCTGAGAAAAGTCGAGGTCGGCTACTCTCGCCAAGCCATTGACCGCTGAGCCAGCGGCTCTATCATTAAGGGCAAGGCCGCCACCCTCAACCACGGCGTCCGCCAGATCGCCGTCGGCGGCACGGAGTGAGCGAGGAGCGAGCGAACGGAATTGACCACAAGCGA
>CAYQTM010000345.1:0-2584 GCA_964420355.1 uncultured Opitutales bacterium | reverse complement strand
TCTCCTTTCAGTTGTAATCGTGGGCGCAGCTAGACCGCCACCGGTGCCTTGATCCTCGGGTGGGGATCGTAGCCTTCGAGTGTAAAGTCCTCGTAAACAAAGTCTTCCAGCCGCTTGCGCTCGGGGTTCAGCCGCAGGGTCGGGGCGGGACGCGGCTCGCGGGCGAGCTGGGTCTCGGCCTGTTCGCGATGGTTTTTGTAAAGGTGCAGATCGCCGAACGTGTGGACAAACTCCAGCGGACGCAGGCCGCAGATCTGCGCCACCATCAGCGTCAGCAGCGCATAGCTCGCGATGTTGAACGGCACCCCGAGAAAGATGTCGGCGCTGCGCTGGTAGAGCTGGCACCGCAGCCCGCCGTCGCTCGAGACGTGGAACTGAAAGAGGCAGTGGCAGGGCGGCAACGCCATCTGCCCCAGCTCGCCGGGATTCCACGCGCTCACGATGTGCCGACGCCCAAAGGGGTCGCGCCGCAGCCCCTCGACCAGCACCGCAATCTGGTCGACCACCCGCCCATCGGGCGTCTGCCACGCGCGCCACTGCGCCCCATAGACCCGTCCGAGATTACCCTGCGCATCCGCCCACTCATCCCAGATGCTCACCCCATGCTCGCGCAGGTAAGCCAAATTCGTCTCCCCCTTCAAAAACCACAGCAGCTCATGAATGATCGAGCGCAGATGCAGCTTCTTGGTCGTCAGCAGCGGAAACTGCCCATCCAGCGAAAACCGCGCCTGCGCCCCAAACACACTCCAGGCACCCGTCCCCGTGCGCTCATCGCGATAATCCCCCTCGGCCATCACACGCCGCAGAAGATCAAGGTAAGGCTGGTCAGCAGATTCAAGCGCACTCATAAAACACCCACACCCTACCAACCCCCGCACCCACATGTCCAGCCCCACCCAGCAATTTAAACCTCTCCAGTGATCCCCTTCCGCTATGTGCACAATAATCCGGTTGGCTTACCCCCAGATATCGGCAGGACGCGTGGTTGAAATTTGGGGTTGGGGGTGCATGATGGGGTGATGCTTCGGTTGGATCGGTATATCATTCGGGAGTGGCTGCGTAATTTTGTGGGGACGCTGGTGGTGCTGCTGTCGCTGATGGTGATCTTCGATATGTATGATGGCTTTAAGGAGCTGCTGGCAGTGGGGGTGACGCCGGGGCAGGGGTTGCGGTATTATGCGCTGCTCTTGCCGAGCTTTTTGCCGGTGGTGGTACCGCTGTCGCTGATGGTGTCGCTGACGTTTTCGCTGACCAATCTGCACCGCAATAACGAGGTGATGGCGATGCGCGCGGCGGGCTGGAGCCTCTGGCGGGTGAGTCGCTGGCTGTGGGTGGCGGCGCTGCTGCTCTCGGCGGGGCTCTTTGTGCTGAATGCGCGGGTGGCGCCCTGGTCGCAGGAGGCCGCCGAAAGCTACTTTCGCGAGCTGGCCGAGACGGCGGGTGACCCACGCAACCGCACTCTGGTCGAGACGCTGGGGTTTGAAGACCGCGCCACCGGCACCCTCTGGTTTATGAACCGGATGGACAGCGCCGACCTGCACGGCTACGGGGTCACCGTGCACGATCGCGACGCCCCGGGGCCCGAGCACACGCGCATCCTGGCTCGCGAGGCGCGCTTTCTGCCCGAGGCCGGTTACTGGAGCTTTGCCGATGGGCGGGTGCTGGAGCTCGACACCGAGCGCGGGCTGCCGCTGCGGTCGCTGACCTTCGAGCGGCTCGACCGCCCCGACCTGACCGCCCATCCGCGCCTGATGCTGGCGCTCGACGAGAAGCCTAACGACCTTTCGCTTTTCCAACTGCGCGACCTGCTCGCCACCATCGACGCCGAGCACCCGATGCGCCCGGCCTACGCGGTGCGTTATCAAAAGATGCTGGCCGGGCCGCTGGTGTGCTTCTTCCTCGTGGGGATCGCCGTGCCGCTGGCGGTGTCGGGCGTGCGCACGACGGCGATGAGCAACATCGCACGCATCGCCGGACTGTTCGTGCTGTATTTTGTGCTCACCTCGCTCAGCACCTTGCTCGGCGAACGCGAAATCCTGCCGGTCACGCTCTCGGCCTGGCTGCCGCAGGGGCTGATGCTGCTGGCCGCCCTCTGGCTCTTCACCCGCAGCCGCTAACGCGCCGCACATTCGCTGCGAAATTTGATTCGCTTCGGGCGGCGGCAGACGTTTAAATGCTGCCAATGCTGAAGAAAGCAAACAAGCCACTCAGCCTGAAAGAGCTGCGTCAGGAGGCCGAGCGCAAGCTGCGGATCGGGCACAAGATTCTGAACTACCGCGAGGATGTGCTGCCCGAGCGCGACTGCATCGAGCTGCAGGCGGCGATGACGGCGGTCGAGGGGTACGCCGAGGTGCTGATGGACCGCGCGTTCGACGACGAGTACGCCGACCTGCGGCGCAAGCTCGACGAGCGACGCGGGGGCGGCGGACCGGTCCGACAGCTCGCCCAGCGGCTGCTCGGGCTGGGCATGAAACGGCGGCAGTACGAGCGCGGCGCCGCCTTCTTCCGGCACGTCGCCGACGCCCGGGGGATCGAGGCGGCCGGCGCCGTCTGGGAGCGCCCGGAGAACCTGCCGACCGATGAC
>CAYQTM010000344.1:0-2627 GCA_964420355.1 uncultured Opitutales bacterium | reverse complement strand
CCCGGCGCGCGGGCGTCTGCGGTCACTCCTGCGTCGGCTTTCGGCCAGACCTAGAGGCCGTATTCGCCTAAAAGCTAGCCGTGCTCGTCGGCAATTTCTGGGTCAGTGCCGAGGTTGGCCTTGCGGAAATTGGTCACGCCGTCGCCGTCGTTATCGAGTTCGGCGGGTTCCCCATAGGAAACCCTCACGGCATCAAGCTGCGCTTCAAGCTCACCCGGCGTCTGCTGCACGCGAAGGCGTGTAAAGTAGGGAACGGGGTTGGCAAAGCCCAGCATCTCGGCGGCGCGCACGCTGTTGTGCCACACCGCCCACTGTTGTCCACCGTAATCGAGACGAACGGTAAGCCGTTGCCATTCATCGAGATCGGAAGGCTCTGTCAGGCTCGACCAGCTTTGCAGCAGGCCATCATAGGCGATCAGGCTGCCTTCCTCGTCGAAGTAAAATCCGGCGCTGGTGCGCGCGTCCAAAAGCGGCGCTTCCTCCTCGGCATAACGTCCGGGAATCAGATAAAAGTCGAGCCAGACGGTCGAACCCGCCGCCGAAACAAAGGGGTTGTCGAGGATCAGCTCCTGCTCTTCGCCCGGCGTCAGGGTGAGCGACTGGTAGCCCTCGAAGGGATTGCTGCCGTCGAAACGCACCAGCGAAAGGTCGCTCACTCTCCAGTTGCCGCTCGCCAGCTCGCTGACGTCGCTGTAGGATTCAAAACCATCGAAAAACGGCAGTTCGCTTAGCGTAAAGCCATCGTCAACTAACGGGTCGGTTCCATCCAGCAACTCCCAGCCATCCGGCACGCCGTCGCCATCGGTATCGGGATTACCCGCCATCAGCCCGCGCATGTATTCTTCCAGATTGATGACCGAGTCGAAGTCCGCGTCGCCGTAGCGATCATTAGCGCTACTGTTCAGCCCTTGAGCGGTTTCGTAAACATCCGGGATGCCGTCCTTGTCGGTATCCGCGAACAATGGGTTGTCCGAACCGGCGTAAAAGAAGTCAAGTCCGGCAGGGGCATCGCTCTCGTTGCCGATGCCAAACTTTTGCAGCGCCTCAATCGCGGGGTTATAAAATCCGAGGTCGGTGGCGATCAGCGCGCTGTCCAGATACAAGTCCCAGGTCTTCAGAGTGTAGTCGATGCGAAAGGTGTAACGCAGCCAACCCGTCGCCGTGCCCACAGCATCGAGGGTAAGCTTTTTTCCGGTCGGAATCCAAACGGCCTGAGCGGGAGCGCCGTCCAGCACATAGACCTCGCCCTCGGTCGATCCCTTGACAAAAGCCACCGCCACTGACGTGTCTTCATTCAGGGTTTCCGGCAGGTCGGCGATCTCGGTTGCCGAAGGCTTCAGGTAGAAATCCACGAACTGAGTGCCGCCCTCAGGAGCAAAATGCATCAGGACGCCAACGCCCTCAAGACCACCCGGAAGCAGAACCGACTGTTGGCCGGAAGCCAAGTCGGCATCAGTGATTTCCGCTCCTTCCAGGAAGCTCCAAGGGGCAAATTCGGTTGCCCCAGCGATGGCTCCCTCGGTGGCCTCGAAGTCCGTTTCGTAGGGGAGTATAGTCTGGGCATCCAGTAGCGTGGCGGACAACCCGAAAGCGACGATAAGTGATAGCGTTCGCATGGAAAAGGAACGGAAGTGCATGGCGAGAGCAGGATTGAAAGCGAGGCCAGCCAAAGCTCAGGTCAGGCCTAAAAGAAGGGGCGAAAATAAAAAAGCAGCGCCGAAAGAATTCGTTAGCGCTGCCAGAATTTAACGACTTGGGCGACCTTGCGGCGACCCTCGGGACTCATCTGCTTCCAGCAGACAAAGAGGGAAGAAGCCGCGATCCAGAGGCTGACTCCAGATATTTGTATGATCGTGCCGCTGGCTGGCTCACTAGCCGCGAGTGGCGAAACGAGAGCAAGCGAGAGAAGGAGAGCAGGTAAGTATTTCATGAAGGGCTTCGGATGAACATTGCCGGTTGGTAATGGAGCTTCAATTTTACTCCCGCACCCTAACGCAAGCTTTATTCCATGAAAAAACAAAAAAAAATTCTGCGCCAATTTAGCAGAATTAATAAAGATTTCCTGAATTTTACTTTTTGCCAGGCGTCAACATGCCTGCGCACGCAAAAGCGCTTCACTAACAGCAACTTGGGTATAACGCTATACCTTGCCTCACTTACTCATCTTTACTCGTCTTCGATGAGGCGGGCTTATGCGCTCCATAAAATCCATTGATGAAGGCGTCTGCGAGCTGCTCGTCGCCCTCTTTTTTGAGCCAATAATCTTGAAGCAAACGGCGCTGCTCGGCAGGCGGGAAGTCATCCCAGTTGACCGGCTGACCCTCCGCAGCATAGCGCAGCTGCATCGCGCGTCCGTATTCCCAAGCTTCCGCCGCGCCCTCAATCTGGGTTGGCACCGTCGCGCGATCACCGGGCTTCGGTAAATTCACCCACAGCAGGCTGACGAAAACAATCAGCGAAACCACCACCGCACCGAGCAAAAGGAAGAAACGCCGCACCTCTCGACTGGCGGCATCGGGCTTGTCCTGAGGCGATTTCGCTTGCTCTACCATAACCGCGTGGTATCCCAGCCAGTTATGCGCTCTAAGGCAATCCTCATCATCACGTTGGTCAATCTCGGGCTGGTC
>CAYQTM010000343.1:0-2661 GCA_964420355.1 uncultured Opitutales bacterium | reverse complement strand
GCATAAATGCCTCCAGCCCTCGCTGTGACTGCCAAACCGATACGACCCGATGAGCCAAGCCTCGATGAGGCGGCCACCGCCGCGTCTGAGGACTCGGGTGCGGGTGCGGGCGGTTTCAACATGAAGGTGCTGGTGGGCGGGGCGCTGTCCTGGGGCTACAATGCGGGTGTCGGGCGCTGGCCGAGCCGGGTGCTGCGTGAGCTTTACCTCAAGCGCTGGCTGCGGGCTTATGGGGCGAAGACCGGCGTGCAACTTGGGTGCCGCTTTCTCAATGGTCGCAAGGTGTCGCTGGGCGAGCGCAATGTGATCAATTTTGGCTGCCTCTTCGATGGGCGGCGCTACCCGATCGAGACCGGTGCGAATGTCTCGATCGGCCCCGAGGCCAGCCTGCTGACGCTTGGGCACGACCCTGCCTCGCCGGATTTCGGCGACCGGGGCGGGCCGATTCAGGTGGGCGACCGCGTCTGGATTGGCTACCGTGCGATCGTCCTGCCGGGCGTGCAGATCGGCGAGGGCGCGGTGGTCGGTGCCGGAGCGGTGGTCACCCGCGATGTCCCCGCCTTCAGCATCGTCGCCGGCAACCCTGCGAAGGTGATCGGCGAGCGCCCCCGCGATCTGATCTACGAGCTGGACTTTCGCCCGTGGCTTGTTTGAAAGTAGAACGGAAAACGCAAAAATTTGGCAACCGTGAATCGCGGTTTGACCTGCGGTGAGCGCAGTTCAGACTGGCTGGATGGAATTGGGCGTTCAGATTTACACCGTGCGTGAGCACACTAAGGATGAGGCGGGCTTGGAACGCGCTTTTGAGCGGATTCGGGGTATTGGCTATCGCACTCTTGAGGGTGCCGGGCTAAGTCGATTTCCAGCGGAGCGTGTGGGCGAGTTGGCTCAGAAGCACGATCTGCGCATCGCTGCCGATCACGTTGGCATTAAAGATCTAATGGATGATATCGATGTCGTCATCGAACGCCATCGCCTCTGGAAGACCGAAGCCCTCATCATTCCGGCGCTGGACGAGGCCACCTACCTGAACGCCGAGGGTCTCGCAAAGCTGGCCGACCTGCTGCCGGAGATCGCCGCTAAGCTCGCCGATGCAGAGATGCAGCTCGGCTATCATAACCATCACTTTGAATTCAAGCATATCGATGGGCGCACGGTGCTGGAGGCGCTCTATAAGATTGTGCCTGCCGAGGTGCTGAAGGCGGAGCTGGATGTGCACTGGGTTGTGCGCGGCGGCGGCGACCCCGTTAGCTGGATTCGTCGCCTTGCGGGGCGGCAGCCAACGATTCATTTGAAAGATTTCTCAGTTGGCTCGGATAGCGAGCCTCGGCACGCGCCCATTGGTGAGGGCAATATGAATTTCCCGGCCATCATTCAAGCGGCTCGGGAAGCAGGCGTGCGCTACGGGTTTGTCGAGCAGGACGACGCCTACGGCGAGGATCCCTTCGATTGCCTCGAGCGCAGCTACCGCCACCTCAATACCACCTTTGGCCTGCAATAGCGGAGCGTCCAGAATCCGGCCTTATTGCGAATGAGCGGTCAAGAAACCCGCTCAAATTGCGACTTTTGAGGCTGGATTATGGCCACACCAAAGCGCAAAACTGCCAGCAAGAAAGCGAAAAAGGCAAGCGAGCCCCTTTCGATGGAAGAGGCGTCCGGCGCTTTGGGCGACCTGATGCCGGGTGCAACACCCGCGCCCGAGGCCGAGCCAAGCCCCGAACCCGAGGCGTCCGAACCCGAGACCCCGCCCGAGCCAGTCGAGCCAGCCGCCGAGACTCCAGCAGAGGAAGCGCCTGAGCCAGAGGAGGTGGCGGAAGCCGAGAAAATAGAAGAGCCTGCAAAGGAAGCGGAAAGCCTGATCCCGGATGACATGGAGGATACGGACTTGGGCTTGGATGATCTCGACGACGACCCCGACGATTTTGAGGACGACGCGGCAATGGATGAGGGTGTCATCGCAGATATTCTCGGTTCCGATGCGGAGACCGAGCCGGTAGATGAAAGTGGCGAAGCCGGTGAGCCGAGCGAGGAAGCTGACCCCGAGCCCACAGCACAATCGGAAGAAGCAGAGGAAGCAGAGCCCGAATCTACTGAGCCTGTTGAGCCGGAGCCGGTCGCTGAGGTGAGCGAGACGGATGAGCCCGCCGATCCAGCGGAGTCCGCCGATGCCGAAGCGGTCGCTGGCGAGGAAGAACCTCAAGCTTCGACGGATACCGAAGCGGATGTCGCGGCAGATACGGAACCGGAAACAGACTCTTTGGAAGCGGAGGCAGAGGTCGAAGCCGATGAAACGGAACCCGATGAAGTCGAGCCAGACGAGGCAGTGGAACCGGAAGTCGCCGAAGCGGCTGAACCTTTAGAAGCGGCATTGGAGGAGGCGTCCAGCGAGATAGAGGCTTCCGAGGCTGATCCGGGATCCGAGGTCGAGCCGGAATCCGAAGATGCGTCCGAAACCGAAATGGAGCCGGAAGCAGTTGAAACTGCGGAAGCTGGCGAATCCGAGGAAGCGCCGTTGGCCGAATTGGAGACGGCACCGGAGGGCGAGTCCGCAGCGGAGCCGCAAGTCGAGAATTCTGATGAATTGCCCGAAGAGGCGGCGACTGAGGATCCTGAGGCAGAAGCAGAACCTACCGAAGCGGAAAGCGAGGCAAAGCCGGAAAT
>CAYQTM010000342.1:0-2664 GCA_964420355.1 uncultured Opitutales bacterium | reverse complement strand
AAGGGGCTTTCGCCGGATGCTCAGGGTTCGAGGGCGATGTGCTTCCAGGGGCGGAGGTCGAGGAGCTTGGGGTGCCAGTTGCGGACGCTGGGGTGGACGAGGCTGACGGAGGTGCGGTAGAGAAGCGGGGCGATGGGGGCGGCCTCGAGCATGAGGGTTTCGGCGCGCTGGAGGAGGGCGCTGCGGGCGGCGGGGTCGCGCTCGCGGCGGGCGGCGTCGAGGAGGGCGTCGTAGTCGGAGCTTGTCCAGTTGGTGCGGTTGTTGCCGCTGTCGGCGGCGAAGAGGCCGAGGAAGGTCATGGGGTCGATGTAGTCGCCGAACCAGGCGAGGTAGCCGATCTGGTAGGCGCGCTGGTTGAGGGTGTCGAGGTAAACCTTCCATTCGAGGTTGCGGAGGCGCACGTCGATGCCCAGCTCGTCTGCCCAGATGCCCTGCAAGGCCTCGCCAACCTGCCGCGCGGTGTCGTTGGTCGACACGGTCAGCTCGATGGGCGGCAGACCCGCGCCGCCGGGGTAACCCGCCTCGGCGAGGAGGGCGCGGGCGGCCTCGGGGTCGTAGGCGACGGCCTCGGGCGGGATGTAGTCGGGCATGGCGGCGGGCGTGAAGCTGTGGGCGGGCAGCCCAGAGCCGTTGATCCGCCGGATGGCCTCGCGGTCGATGGCGAGGCTGAGGGCGCGGCGCACGCGCGGGTCGCTGAGGGCGGGGTCGGCGGTGTTGAAGGTCAGGTAGTTGGTGGCGAGCTGGACGTCCTCGTGGTAATCGGCGCGCCCGGCGCGGCGAAAGCGCTCGCGCTGGGTGGCGGGGACGGTGTCGGTGACGTGGAGCTGGCCGTTTTCGTAGGAGCGCAGCTCGGTGTTGCTGTTTTCGATGGGGTGGAAGCGGATGGCGTCGAGCTGCACCTGGGCGGCATCCCAGTAGGTGGGGCTGCGGCGCAGGAGCACCGCCTGATTGGGCTGCCAGGCCTCCAGCACGAAGGCGCCGTTGCCGATCAGGCTGCCGGGGCGCGCCCAGCCGGTGGCCGAGGCGCTGAAGGCCTCCAAGCGCTCGATGGTCGGCGGGTGGACGGAAAACCAGGCGCTGTGCTTGAGCATTTGGGGGAAGGCGGGCGTGGGCTCGCGCAGGCGCAGCTCCAGACGGCGCGGATCGGGCGCGCGCACGCCGACGGTGGCAAAGTCGGTGGTTTTGCCCTTGTGGTAGGCCTCGGCGCCTTCGAGGCGGTAGAGAAAGTAGGCGTAGGGTGCGCCGAGGGTGGGGTCGAGCATTCGGCGGTAGCTGAACACAAAATCGTTGGCCGTCACCGGCTCGCCGTTCGACCAGCGGGCGTTTTCGCGCAGGTGAAACGTGTAGGTGCGCCCGTTCTCCGAGACCTCCCAGCGCTCGGCCACGCCCGGCTCGACCGCCCCGTCGTCGCTGGGATGCCGCGCGACCAGTCCCTCGAAGAGCGCCTCGACGATCTGCGCCTCGGGCAGCCCCGTAACGATCTGCGGATCGAGCGCCCGAGGCTCCGCCCCGTTGCCGACCAGCAGCATGCCTTCGGCGGCACTGCGCTCGGCCTCGGTGCTGCCGCCGCAGCCGGCCAGCGTCAGGCACAGCCCCGCCAGCAGCGCCCACAGCCCGGTGCGCTTACTCCGCCGTGGCAGGCTCGCCTGACTCGGCTTCGGGCTGGGATTGCGACTCGCCTGCGGGCGCAAGCTGGTCGACTTTGCGCGCGATGTCGTGATAGGTGACATAGAGGAAGAAGGTCAGGATGAGCGCGAGAAAGGTCAACTGCACCGCCTCGGTCAGGCGCTGGGGCAGCGGACGCCCGCGCAGCTTGGTAATCGTGGCGAAGAGGATGTGCCCGCCATCGAGAATCGGCACGGGCAGCAAGTTGACGATGGCGAGGTTGATATTGATGAAGAGCGTGATCCAGAGCAGGGTGTCGATCCCGTAACGGGCGCTCATCTGGAGGATGTCGACGATCCCCACCGGCCCCGAGAGGTTCCGCACCGAGACATCGCCGGTCGGCGAAACCAGCGCGAAGAGCGTGCGGTAGATGGTCACCATGCGATCCCAGGTCTGCTCAAGGGGGTTCGTCCAGATGCGCTCGGTCTGCGACATCAGCCCAAAGCCCGGCAAGATCAGGTTTTCGATATCGACCGCCTCGCCTTGCAGACGCGGCAGATCGAGCGTGAGCTCCACACCCTCGCGCTCGACCGTTACCTGCACCGGCTCTTCCTGCAGCCGCCGCACCATGTTCTCGATCTGCTCCCAGTTGACCAGCTCCTCGCCCGCCACGCCCGTCAGCAGATCGCCCTCCTGCAGGCCGCCGCGCGCCGCCGCTGACCCTTCCTCGATATTGACGATCTCCAAGGGCAGCACCTTTCCGCCGATGCCAACCCGCCGTATCCGCTCACGGGTCGCGATGGCCGGCTCGACCGGAATGTTCAGCACCTCGCCGTCGCGCTCGATCGTGAAATGGATTTGGCGCTGACCTTCCGCGCCGCGTCGCGTGCTGAGGACGATCATTTCCGCCAGCTCGGGGAAGGTCTCGACCTTCTGCCCGTTGATCGCCAGCACCTCGTCGCCCACCCGAATCCCGGCCTCCCAGGCGGGCCCCGGCACCTCTTCGCCGGTCGAGGTCTCGAGCGTCTCGGCGACATAGCCGATCTCGGTGCTGAGGCT